>JAVKFU010000015.1:600000-769923 GCA_040223695.1 Deltaproteobacteria bacterium | reverse complement strand
TTCGGGATCGTACCCTAAAATATTTTTACGATTCCGTAATTTATTTTTTTAACGCAATTTCTGTAATGTCGGGAAAGGAAAAAGACGAGATCCTGAATCGGTGTTCAGAATGACTGCTAAAGATTAAGGACTGGATTTCTCACGGAATTTATCCTGAGTTTATCGAAGGGTTCGAAATGACGGGGCATAGACGGCGGAGGAGTTTCGCAGGAATCGTCCTTCGACTGCACACTACGTGTGCGCTCAGGATGGGGGGCTTGAAAAATGAGATTGCCGCGCGCGCTTAATACGCCTCGCTCGCAATGACGGGGTGTTGTCTGACGGAGGGGGGAGGGGACGAGTGTAAATTTCCGACCTCCGCGCTTAATAACACTTCAAACTACCGGGGATAGGAGTGTGTTTTTAACGGCCATACTGTCGGTTAACTGACGCGGTGATGGCTCTCTGAACGGAAAAATGAGTGACTTATCAAATTCGACTCAGGAATTTATAGGTTTTCATTGACATCGTAAAATATAAATCCATAATTGAATTCTTGTATGTTCAAGACCGAAACCGGTGTGGGGATTCTTAGGGTTTCCTGTCGATTCAGAAAAATCTGTATGGAGCGGAGCCATATTAAAAATCCCGGATTTTCTTAAAGCCATACGGGAAAAACCCCCGCTTTCGGGAAACAAAGGCGCGGGACCCGGCAAATTCGGCACCTTCGCGGGGGTTTTCACGCCTGACGTCCTCACGATCCTGGGCGTAATTATGTACCTCCGCCTCGGATGGGTGGTCGGTAACGCAGGTTTCCTGGGCGCGGTGGCAATCATATTGCTCGCAAAGAGCATTACCCTGTGCACCGGTCTTTCCATGTCGTCAATAACCACCAATATAAGGATAGGCTCGGGCGGGGCTTACTCCATAATATCGAAATCGCTGGGTCTCGAAGCGGGCGGAAGCATAGGCATACCATTTTATATATCACAGACTCTGTCAGCTGCGCTCTACATCATAGGTTTTACAGAGGCCTGGTTGTTGATATTCCCCGAACACCCCCATGTCGTGGTGGCGTCAGTGGCATGGCTGCTGCTTCTGGTTATCACGTACGTAAGCGCGCACCTGGCGATCAGGATACAGTTCTTTATAATGGCGATAATCGGTGTTTCTCTCCTCTCCTTTTTCTTCAGCCCCGCAAAGCCTCTTACGGATATAGTGACCGTAGGGAAATTCGAGAACGCGGGTTTCTGGGCGGTTTTCGCCATATTCTTCCCGGCTGTGACTGGGATAATGGCGGGGGCTAATATGTCCGGGGATTTAAAAGACCCAAGGCGTTCGATACCTCTGGGTACTTTGTCCGCGATCGCGGTTACTCTCCTGATTTACGTGGGGCTCGCATATTTTCTCGCGAGGGTCGCCACGCCCGAAGAGCTGAGGTCGAATCAGATGATCATGGTGGACAAGGCTCTGTGGGCGCCTGCTGTAATAGCCGGGATAATGGGGGCGACGCTTTCCTCCGCGCTCGGAAGCATGCTGGGCGCGCCTAGAATACTCCAGGCGCTCGCCGAGCAGAAAACCGTACCTTTCTCAAAGATATTCTCCATGAGGACCGCGGGCAACGAGCCGAGGAACGCAATCATATTCACCGGGGCCGTCATAGAGATAGCGCTCATATTCGGCAGCCTGGATTTCCTGGCCACTCTTATTACGATGTTCTTCCTGATAACTTACGGAATGATAAACCTGGTCGTTTTTATAGAGCAGAGCATGAAAATTATAAGCTTCAGGCCGACTTTGAAGATCCCGTACGTCGTGCCGCTCATAGGCGCCGCGGGCTGCGTCTTCATAATGTTCCTTATAAATCCGGTGTTCAGCATCATAGCGATCGCTACGATTATCATCATATACTTCTGGCTCGCCCGGCGGGGGCTCAGGTCCGATGCAAGGGACATACGAGGGGGAATATTCCTTACCCTTGCGGAAAGGGCGGCAAGGATGGCGCAGAGATTCCCCAAGCACCAGGTGTCGTGGAAACCCGACCTGCTCATTCCGGTAGAGGACCCGAGAAGATGGGCCGGGCCGCTGCTGTTTATAGAAAACTTTACGTCGAGGTCGGGAAGCATACTGGCATTTACAGTCACCAATGACGGGACCGAGGAATCGGAGAAAGAGCTGGAAGAGCTGCTGGGCCCGCTCAAGAAGAACATTTCGGTAAACTACACGGTAATCCAGGATAACGAATTCCTGCACGGCGCCAAAGTGGTGATTCAGACGCTTAAAGCAAGCTCCTTCCGCCCGAACATACTGTTTCTTACGCTCGGGAGCAGCGAGCAGAAAGACTACATAATCAAGGATCTGATATTCGAGGCGCACCGGAACGAAATGGGCGCGGTTGTCCTGTGCCAGAATCCCCGCGTGGCTTTCGGGATGCAGAGAGACGTGAATCTCTGGCTGAGGGATAAGAGTCCGAACTGGAACTTGGGCATGCTGATCGCGCTCAAGCTACAGCTCAGCTGGGAGGGGAGGATTAATCTCGTTACCGTTTCGGACGAAAGGGACGATCGGAAGAGGCTCTACGATTATCTGGAGAACCTGAGCGATCAGGCCCGGTTGCCCGCCATGACCGATATTCATGTGCTTACGGGCTCCTTCGAGGAAGCGTTAAAGACCGCGCCCCGCGCCGATATAAACATATTCGGGCTTCCGTTCGATGTACCGTTCGAGTTCATGAGAACAGCGCCCGAGTTAACTCATTCTTCCTGTATATTCGTAAAGGACTCTGGTCACGAGAGCGCGCTTGTTTGATGTTTTGGAGTGAGGTGGGCCCGGGATTCGGGATACAGGATGCAGCGTGCTGTTGGATTATTCCTTGGATTCAGGGTGAGCGGGTTAAAGGCTAGAGTGCCGCGCTTCTCTTGTAATGACGAAGAAAAGGCAAAAATAGTTTCTTCTTTTTCTTGATAAAAAGAAGCAAAAATCACCGACTGCACAGAATATGGCTAAAAATCTCTTGTTAACGCTAAAATGTTTTAATTCCGACCCCTACCCTAAAACATTTTTACGCATTAACAAGAGACTTTCTTAACGCCAATTCTGTAATGTCGGATAAGAAAGGAAAAGGCAAAAGACGAGATCCTGAAATGAATTCAGGATGACAACTAAAGACTGAATTTCTCATGGAATTTATCCTGAGTTTATCGAAGGGTTCGAAATGACAGAGCGAGTGTGTGTGGAGCAGCAGGGGGGGAGGAAATGCGAAGGTGGCATGCTTCGATAGTTCGATATGCTCACTACTAGCATGTGAGAGTGTTTAAAATGGTTTCATTTGATGAAGTTCTTCCTGTTATCCTTTTTCTAAGGAGGGAAGGAAAAAGAAAGATGAGATTGCCGCGCCTGGTTTAACTTCGTTTTAGTTGCCGGGCGGGCATTAGCTTCCTGACTTACCTTCCGGCTTAAAGGTATTTGTTTTTTAGCGTATATAAAGCGGCTGTGGATTCAAAATTTTGAAGAAGTCTTTCCGGTGGTATTACAGATGAAGGCCTACTACTGTTCGGTTATATTCTTTACCTTGCGTTTTGCGTGCGCCTGCATGTCCTCGTGTATGTCAAGCTCGTCGACGATTTCCTCGCCGATCAGGGATTCAATTATATCCTCTAACGCGACAACACCCGTGAATTCTCCCTTTTCGTTCTTGACGCAAAAAAGGTGACGCCTCGAAATAATAAAACGGTTAAGCAGCTCGTCCAGGAGCATATCCTCGCCGACGAAGTCAGGGGATATCATGATGCTGTGAAGGTCTCTTTCCCTCTCGCTTTTTAACATCGTCATAAGCACATCCCGCCTGAGCGCGACACCGACTATGTTATCGGGGTCGTTGTCAGCATGCACGGGAATCCTGCTGAAGTGCCAGTAGTCGGATTCAAGCTCGATCTCCTTCAGCTTCGCCGACTCAGGCATGCTGTAGACAACGGATTTGGGTGTCATGATGTCTCTTACTTTTATTTCATCCAGCCTTAGGGCGTTCGCGACTATCTCCGCTTCTACGGGCAGTATCTCTCCGCCGTGATGGCTCAACTCGGCCAGGCTTCTGATGTCTTCCTCGGTAGGGTAGTTGAGGTGCGAGTTTTTGCCCCATAAGCTGGTAATAAAGTAGCTCATCTTTACGAAAGGCCAGAGCCCCTTTATCAGCAGCTCGATTAAAAATGAAAGACGGGGCGCAAGCTGGTTCGCATATGTTACGCCCAGGGACTTGGGAATTATTTCGCTGAATATAAGGACCGCGCCCGTGAAAGCTCCCGAGAATATCCCGAGCCACGCGTCTCCGTATATCCTTGCGACAAGTGAGCCAGCGACGGATGCCCCTATTACGTTCACCGCGGTGTTGAGTGTCAGGATAGCTGCGATCGGCTCGTCTATCCTGTTCCTTAGTCTTACGAGCCTGATGCCGTTTATGTCTCCTTCGCGTCTAAGGGATTCGATCCTGCTCCGTGGTATGGAGTAGATAGCCGCCTCCATAAGCGAGCAGAGGAAAGATCCGATAAGGCTTATTGCAGTTATGATGACGATTGCATACATGCTGAGCAGAGTACCCATTTTGGGTGTTTTAGGCAATGACGAGAGGGATAGAATATATTTCAGAAACGGCGCTATGCGTCCTCCATTCCTATATTGATAAGCGCGTCTCCCTTATTGACGACGGGGACGCTTCTGAGCCCTATGGCATAACCGCCTTCGCGCGCTTTCATTTTGATTTCGGCCTCTCCGAAGGGGTCGGTTATGCTCGCCAGGAGCTGGCCCTTTTTGACCCTATCGCCGCCCCGGACGTGCGGCCTGTAGAGGCCCGAGCTTCCCGCCCGCGTCCATATGTTTTTCGTTATTATCTTCGTATCGTTGCGCTCGGGCGCGCCGTTATCGGTCATTTTCAGATAATCCATAAGGCGGAGTATCCCGTTTATGCACTCCGAGATGGCGAATTCGTCGAAGCGGAGGCTCTCCCCTCCCTCATAAACAAGAATCGGCTTGCCCTTCCTTTGCGCGGCTTTCCTGAACGAGCCGTCCCTTAAGGGAGAGTTTATTATAAAGGGCGGGGCGAAAGCGTGCGCAAGCTCCATGTTCTGCTCCAGCCCTGTGTCACAGCGTATGTGCGGGTAATTCACGTTGGCTCCTCCCGTGTGAAGATCGATGCCGAAGTCCACAATGGGTATGACGTCGTTGATGAGCGTCCAGGCGATTCTTCCGGCAAGTGAGCCTGCCTTCGTTCCGGGAAAGCACCTGTTGAGATCCCTGCCGTCGGGGAGATAGCGTGAATTGTTCAAAAATCCGTAGACGTTGACAATCGGAATGGCGATCACGGTGCCGCTGTCGGGCACTATTGAGCCGCCTGTGATCATGCGCCTGACGGTCTCGACTCCGTTAAGCTCGTCGCCGTGGATACCCGAAGATATAAGGAGAACGGGACCGTCCCGCCGCCCTCTGTACACGTAGACGGGCAGGTCGATAACCGTGTGTGTGGGCAGTTTCGCTATCTGAAGGTTTACGAGGGCGTGCTTGCCTTCGGCAATCTTCCTGCCGTTGATTGTGATGTAGCGGGGCATTTATACTTTTACTTTATCCTTTATCATTCTCCGCTTGTGAGCGTTCTCTTCTATAAACTTTATTATGGTGCCGGCAATATCTATGCCGGTCGCCGTTTCAATGCCCTCGAGTCCGGGAGAAGAGTTTACCTCCATAATCTTGGGTCCGGTAGAGGACTGAAGCATATCGACCCCGGCCACGTTAAGGCCGAGGAGCTTGGCCGCCTTTACGGCAGTTGCGCGCTCCTGCCGAGTGAGTTTAATCGTGTTCGCCGAGCCGCCTCTATGTATATTGGAGCGGAACTCTCCCTCGGCCCCTTGGCGTTTCATGGCTCCCACAACCTTGCCTCCCACTACAAGCGCCCTGATGTCCGCCCCCTTGGCCTCCTTGATGAATTCCTGTATAAGCATGTTCGCCTTCACGCCGTAGAAGGCCTCCATAACGGATTTCGCGGCCTTCTTGGTCTCGGCGAGCACCACGCCTATCCCCTGCGTTCCCTGGAGGAGCTTTATCACGAGCGGAGTACCGCCTACTTCCTCGATTAGATGGCTTATGTCGGTGGGATCAGCGGCGAACGCCGTCACGGGCATTCCGAGATGCGCCCTTGAGAGTATCTGCATGCTCCTGAGCTTGTCGCGTGATCTGACTATTCCCTGCGATTCGTTTACGGAAAAGACATGCATCATTTCGAACTGCCTGACCACGGCTGTCCCGTAAAATGTCCTCGAAGCGCCGATACGTGGTATTACCGCGTTTACCTTTTCTATCTTTTTCCCGGCGTAATAGATTTCGGGGTTGCCCTTTTCGATCACCATGTAGCATTTGAGAAAGTCTATGACCTCGACATCGTGTCCCCTTTGCTCGGCGGCCTCAAACAGCCTCTTTGTCGAATAAAGTTTTGGATTTCTCGATAGTATTAAGATTTTCATTATAAAATTCTCCCCTTTTAATTTTTTAAAGAGCCGGTCGGTTTAAATATATTGATTCCGGCAACTGCCGGATGTAAGAAAACTCACACAATCCGGATGGCATGACAATGAATTATTATGACATATTGCGCGGGATTTTTGAAATCAGCGGGGCATGTACGGGTTCTTTTACTCGCAATTTGCAGTGACATCCTTCGACTGCACACGATGTGTCCGCTCAGGACTCACGATGCAGGATAAAAAGTGAGATTTCTCCCGTTGATCGAAGAGACGCGGAAAAAGTAAGATATCTTCTTTTCCTTTATGAAAAGAAGCAAAAATCACCGACTGCACAAAATGTGGCTAAATATAGATAATTAAGTCTAAAATCTTTTAATCCCACCCCAGCCCCTAAAAGATTTTCACGCTTTAATTATCTATATTCTTCGCGCCAATTCTGTGTATGTCGGAGAAAGAATTGAAAAGATGGCATGCTTCGATAGTTCGACAGGCTCACTAGTAGCGTGAAGGGGTATTAGAAAATGAGATTGCTGCGCTCGCTTAATACGCCTCGCTCGCAATGACGTGGTATTGTCTGACGGAGTAGGGCATCCTTCGACTGGGCTCAGGATGAGCGGGTTGGCCCCCCCATCCTAACCTTCCCCCGCGTTGGGGGGAAGGAACTGTATTGCACAGGGTTGGGGTGTGCAGGGGGTGAGAGAAAATGGTGGGCGTCCTTCGATGGGACTCAGGGCGAGCGGGAGGATGGCATCCGCTGGCATATAGGGAGTGAAGCGGCTTGAGAGGATGTTCGGTTCAGCAGATGTGTTGAGTAGAAATCGCAGAATCACACCTTGTGTGCGCGACCGCTGATTATATTATGGAGAGTTGGGGAGAAATCGAACACGGGCGGACATCGTCCGCCACACTGTGTGTGCGTGCAGGTTGCTATTATTATAAATTTTAATCATTATTACTTTCGGTGTTGTTATGTTCGATTTCGTAAGTCAGCTGGACGATTTTTTTCTTGCTGTGCTCCGGCATATACAGGGTGATTTCAGAAACGAGGCGGTTACGGCGGCCGCTCTCGGGGTGCTGCTCGTTCTCGTATTGATTCTGCACCGAAAGGGAACGCGGTTTATAGGGGACAGGGAATGGAGGGTCGGGACGTACGCGCGGTTCGTAGTCGGACTTGTATTCCCTCTCATCTATCTCCTGCTAGTGAGTTCATCCTCCGCGTATTTAAAAGGAGAGGCGAGCGTCGTATTCTTTCACTCCCTCGCTTACTTCTATCTGGGATATTTTTTCATACGCAGTCTTCTCGTCCCGCTCCGGATCAGTTTCGTGCCCTGGAACATGATCTCCTACCTGCTGCTGTTGCTGGCAGTGGTGTTCCTGATGCTGACCGAATTGAACGCGCTTTATTTTAAGAACGAGGCTATCGGCGGGGCGTTCTCGCTCGCATTCAAGGTGTCCGTGATACTTCTCGTTTACGTGTTCCTTCTGAGCGGAATAAAGTTCCTGATATCGAAATTACCCGACAGGCTGAAACTGGCAAAATCCATACTCGAAAACCTTACTGGATTCATCTCCATCGTGTACCTGATTATCGCGGCTTTGTGGCTGTTTCAGATACTGGCCGTTGCATCTTCGTTCTTTGTGGGCGGGGTAGTCGTATTCATCGCGATCCTCGTTTACGGGTTTCTGAATACATACGTAGCAACCTATCTCAAGCCCAAAATTGACGCGGAGGCTTCTTTTTATCCGGGACTTGCGGGAAATATAGGCGCGTTTCTCAACCTGACGCTTTTATACGTTCTTTTCCTGATATTGGTCGCCTTTTTTAATCTCGGATACGTGGCTAGTTACCTCGCCGATGTCTACATAATAAGAACAGAGGTAGTAGCGATTTCAGTGCTATCGCTCGTTTACGGCCTGTTTGTCTTTTTCTTTCTCATGTCTCTGGTGGGGATACTCAAGCACGTCATCTATTTCTTCAATATAAAGCAGAATAAAGAGCTTGAGGCTGGCTCTCTCAGGTCGCTCGTGGCCAATCTGGGATTCCTCATAGCGCTCATGGTCGGGCTCTCGTCTCTCGGGCTTACCTGGACCGCGCTGCTCCCGGTCGCAGGCGCATTAGGAATCGGTATCGGTATCGGGCTTCAGAACATAATGAACAACTACATCAGCGGATTCATACTGCTTTTCAGCAAGAGGCTCAAGATAGGGGATATCATAGAGATCGAGGGGAACGCCGGAAGGGCGGTGGGCAGCACGCTCGAAACTATCTACGGCCGGGTCGCCAGCATCGATACGTTCTCGAGCGTGGTCACTACGACGGACGGGATAGAGGTCGTCGTACCGAACTCGCAGTTCGTTGAGCAGCAGATGGTGAATTACTCGCTCTCCGATTTTACGATACGGGTCAGGATACCGTTTGGGGTGTCCTACAGCGCTGACCCGAACACGGTGAAGGAAATACTGCTCAGAGTCGCGGACGAGAATACGCAGATACTGAAGAGTCCTGCGCCCGGGGTATGGTTCTCGGAGTACGCGGACAGCGCGATTGTTTTTCACCTCCTTCTCTGGGTCAACATAAGGAACCTCTGGAAGGTGCAGCCGCTAATAAGCGAAATGTATTTTAAAGTATGGTACGAGCTTGAGAAAGCTGGCATCGTCATACCGTTCCCGCAGAGGGATGTATGGTTTAAGAACAACCTTCAAGTGGAAATAGAAAAAGAAATGAGGAAGGACAGCGAGGAGCAGGAGTGAGCCTCCGTCTTATAGAGTCTGTCTTGCCTGCCGGTGAAAGCGCGGAGTCTGTGAGAAAACTGCTCGGGGACCTTCCGGCAATAGGCGTGTGGGAGGAGGAAGTATCGGATAAAAGCACTGTAGTGAAAATAGTCGCGTCCGCCGAGGATTGTGAGAATATACTCGACGCGCTTGGAAAGCGTTACTCGAATGCCGAAGGGTTCAGGATTGTAATGCTCCCGGTCGAAGCTACTATTCCCCGTCCGGAAGAGTCCAGGGGTGAGAAAGAGGGGGAACCGGTCAAACAAGATAGCGGGGAAACTGTATTAAAAATAGGGAGGATAAGCCGGGAAGAGCTTTACGCCGATATTAACGAAAGCGCGAATATAACAGTCGTTTATATGGTGCTCGTGGTCCTTTCCTCTGTTGTGGCTTCGATAGGAATATTAAAGGATAATGTCGCAATAATAATAGGGGCAATGGTAATCGCACCTCTTCTGGGTCCGAATATGGCCCTTGCCTTCGGCACCACGCTCGGGGATACGGACCTTATAATAAGAGCTCTCAAGTCGAACGTTGCAGGGGTCGCCGCGGCGCTTGTTTTCGCCGTAGCAATCGGCGCAGTTTTTCCGGTGGACCCCGCCATTGGGGAGCTCGCCTCGAGGACCGAAGTAGGATTCGGGGACATAGCTCTCGCGCTTGCTTCGGGTGTGGCCGGGACGCTTTCTTTTACCAAGGGGCTTCCGAGCGCGCTCATAGGCGTAATGGTAGCGGTTGCTCTTCTGCCTCCGACGGCCAGTGTCGGTATGCTACTGGGCTCCGGTCATCTTACACTCGCCGCGGGCGCGACGCAGTTGCTTCTGGTTAATGTTATCTGTGTAAACCTGGCGGCGGTAAGCACTTTCTTTATACAGGGCGTGCGTCCGCTCTCCTGGTGGGAGGCGGAAAAGGCGAAGAAAGCGACCGGGACCGCGATTATAATATGGACCATACTGCTCTTACTGCTCGCACTGACCATACTCTTGTTCCGTAAGTACATAATGTATTAAAATAAACGGGAGGGACGGCCCGCATGAAATTTGCCGGGGCCGCAGATTGATCATGACGGAAAAGATTAAAAAAGCTTCCATAAAAAGGGGCCTCCAGCCGGGCGCTCTGATTCACGTAGGCGAGAAGAAGATCGACAAGGTCAGGATAAGGGTCATAGACTTCGACAGGAATACGCTCGAGGAGAAGGAGTTCGAGAGCATCGAGGAATGTCTGGCCTACAGGGACAAATCCACCGTAAGCTGGATAAATATCGACGGGCTGCACGACACCGAGCTTATAAAGAAGCTCGGAAAACACTTCGGTATACACAGGCTCGTGCTGGAAGACGTGCTGAACACTGACATACGGCCGGGGATTGATGACTATGAAAATTATATCTATATAGTGCTTAAGATGCTCTATATCGAGCCGGGCAGGAATCATATTACAGCCGAGCAGGTGAGTTTTGTCCTGACAAAGGGGACGGTCATATCCTTTCAGGAGAGGGTGGGGGACACGTTTGAGCCCGTGAGAAACAGGCTCAGGAATTCGGTCGGGCGCATCAGGAGAGTGGGAGCGGATTATTTGACTTACGCGCTTGTGGACGCGGTGGTCGATAATTACTTTATCGTGCTCGAGGAGATAGGTGAGTCAATCGAGGCTCTCGAAGACGAGCTTATGAACAACCCGAGCCAGGAAACGCTTAAAAAGATATACGGGCTCAAGAGAGAGATGGTACTGCTGAGGAAATATATACTGCCGCTCAGGGAAATGGTGCTTAATCTCCATAGCTCGGAATCGCCTCTAATCGATCCCTCGACGAAGATATATATAAAAGACCTTTACAGCCATACGATCCAGATTGCCGACACGCTCGAGTCGTACAGGGATATGACATCGGAGATGCTGAATACCTACCTCACGATAACAAGCAACAAGATGAACGAGGTCATGAAGATACTGACCATCATGGCGTCTATATTCATCCCGCTTACCTTCATCGCGGGAATATACGGGATGAACTTCGAGAACATGCCGGAGCTGCATTACGCCTGGGGGTATCCGCTTGCCATAAGCATGATGGCGATCGTGGCGGTGGTGATGATCATGTATTTCAAGAGAAAGAAGTGGCTTTAGTGTGCGGCTTTTGAGTGGAGAGATTGCGCGGCTCTTGCAGAGCTTTGCAAATGACAAAAATAAGACACAACTTTCTTCTTTTTCTTGATAAAAAGAAGCAAAAATCACCGGCTGCACACACATAGTGTGATTTCTGAAAAGATGGCTAAAAATAGATTATAGCGGCTAAAATCTTTTAAACCCACCGCGGCCCCGAAAAGATTCTTTATGCCTTAATAAACTATTTTTTAATGCCAATTCTGTGAATGTCGGAAAGAACAAGACGAAAGGCGGGCTGCGGTTCCAAAAGGATTTTTCGTGTTTTAGTAATCTATTTGCTTAATGTCAATTTGGCAATATGAAATATAGGAACCAAGAAGTTACGTCCTAACTTTTAGGAGAGAGCGACTGTTTATTTGATTTAATCAGCAGTTTTACGGCACTATTAACATTTTTACCTTCGTTCTAAGGGGACCGATTGCGCACTCGTTTGCAATCGTTGCTAGCTCGAAATCGTTTGTGAATGTCTGGAAAAGAAAAGCGAGAGAAAAGCGTCATTGCGAGGAACGAAGTGACGAAGCAATCTCTATTTTTATCCTGAGATTGGCATGCTCGCTTAATACTCTTCGCTCGCAATTGTTCCGAAATCGTAGTTCAGAATAACAGAATTATGAATTCCTCAGCTGTTATAAATCATTGTATAATGTTCTTCGTTTTCACTAAAGAATCAGGAGTGATTAGCACACTATGACTAAAGGTAAACACAAAGTTGCTGAGACCGTGAGCGTAATGGTCGAGATAACGAAGGGGTCGAGAAACAAGTACGAGTACGACAAGGCGAAGAAGCGGATAAAGTTTGACAGGATGCTCTTTTCCTCTGTGCATTATCCGAGCGATTACGGGTTCATCGAGGACACTCTCGCGCTCGACGGCGACCCGCTGGACGCCCTGGTGCTCCTCTGGGAGCCCACATTCCCCGGATGCATTATCGAGTCCAAGCCTGTCGGGATGTTCATGATGAGTGACGAGAAGGGCCCTGATGAGAAGATACTCTGCGTACCGGTCGCTGACCCGCACTGGAACCACATAGAGAAGCTGACCGAGATTCCTCCCCATCTGCTGAGCGAAATAGAGCATTTTTTCGCTTCCTACAAGACACTCGAGAAGAAGGACGTCGTGGTTGAGGGATGGAAGAAGAAAGAGTCAGCTTTAAAAGTGATTGAGGAATCGTATGCGAGGTATAAGGAAAAGAGGAAGAAGAGGGGGGGAGGCTGATTCGTCCTTCGACTGCACACTTCGTGTGCGCTCAGGACGAGCGGGTTTGAACCGCAGATTGATGCGGACGCTTTGGTGCATTGTGAAGAGTATGATAAGGCAATGTTTCTTCTTTTCCTTGATGAAAAGAAGCAAAAATCACATACGTAGTGTGATTTGACGAAAAGATAGCTAAAAATAAATTGTCTTACTGAAATGATTTAATTCCACCCCGGTAGGCAAGGGCGTCCGATTTCTCACTTGATCAAAATCGTTCTGTAATGTCGGGAAAGCAAAAGATGAAAAGAAGACATCCTTCGACCGGGCTCAGGATGAGCTGGTTACAAAATGAGAATGTATTAATGCGCATATAGTTAGGAACACTTACTTAGTTGCATTTAACCAATAGGCCGATTACTAACTTGTCCACAATCGCAATTCAGTATGACGGAAGAGAAATCCACTCTGAATATTGGCTTAAGCCGATTAATATACGAACGGTAGATTGAGATTTAACTGTCCTTGTACATCCAAATTTAACATTCTTTATATATAATGAGTGCATTGCATCGTGTTGATGTCAGACGGAGGGTTTTGTTTGAAGTTTCTGTATAAGAGGGAAGAGAATTGAGCGGAGAAGTAAAGAAGGGAAGGGGGAATCTGAGAGAGCTGGCCGCTCTGTTTCTGAGGCTGGGCGTTACCGCGTTCGGGGGGCCTGCTGCGCACATAGCGATGATGCACGACGAGGCGGTCGTGCGGAGGAAGTGGCTCGGCGAGCAGCAGTTTCTGGACCTGATCGGCGCAACGAACCTGATACCCGGCCCGAACTCTACGGAGATGGCGATACATCTGGGGTTCATGCACGGCGGGTGGCGGGGCCTCGTTCTCGCCGGAGTGTGCTTCATACTCCCGGCGGCGCTGATCGTAACGGCGCTCACATGGTTATATGTGGAGTACGGAACCACAGCGGAGGGGGAGCTGCTTTTCTACGGGATAAAGCCCGTGATGATTGCGATAATACTGCAGGCGCTCTACATGCTCGGAAGGAGGGTGGTCACAGGGGTGCTCACCTCCATTGTGGGAATAGGCGTAATCGCCGGATACTTCCTCGGCGTTAACGAGATTCTGCTGCTTGTTGCAGGCGGGCTTATCGTCATGGCCGGGAAGAACATCGGCGGGCTGGGGGGTCACCATGTTACGGGTTTTCTGATAACGCTTTCGGGAATTGACGCGGCCTCGGTACAAGCGAAGGAGCTTAGCCTTACTTCATTGTTCCTGATATTCCTTAAAATAGGCTCGGTGCTTTACGGAAGCGGTTATGTGCTTCTGGCGTTTCTCGAATCAGACCTTGTAAACAGGCTCGGATGGCTCACAACCCAGCAGTTGATTGACGCGGTGTCTATTGGTCAGGTTACTCCCGGTCCTGTGTTCACGACCGCGACCTCAATCGGCTTCATCCTGGCGGGGCTTCCAGAGGCGGCAGTCGCGACCCTCGGCATTTTTATCCCGTCTTTCATATTCGTTGCTATCAGTAACCCCATGATACCCCGCATTAGAAAGTCCCCGTGGGCGGGAGGCATGCTCGACGGAGTGAACGCGGCGTCGCTGGGACTTATGGCCGCGGTGACATTCGAGCTGGGCAGAGTGTCTTTTGTCGACCCGCTTACTGTATTGATCGGGCTTCTTGCCGCGGGGGCTATTTTCTTTCTCAGGGTAAATTCCACATGGCTCGTGCTGGGAGGGGGGATTGCTGGATTACTGTCGGGATTGCTCTAATATTAGGATAATACGGGCATGTGTCATCTCGCATTCTTCAGCAGGTATAAAACGAGTGAAGTCTCGTAAAGCTCCTCGATTCCCAATACGAGACCGAATAGCAATAAAGTATCGTTCCCGTAGATACCGGCAGCCACTAATAAAATAATCCCAACGAGAGTGGTAAGCACCCTTATGCCCTTTACGGTTAGCCCGCCGGCAGTCTTTTTTGCTTTCAGTCCCCGAACAATCGTACTCAAGTCGTAGAAGACAACCGCGGTTCCGAAAGCGATAAAGAACAGAGCCGACAGCTCTTTCAGACTAGGCTCGGTATAACCCGGCATCAAAATATCCTCCCACTTATTTTGATGCTTAATACGTGGGGTTGGATGCCGGTAGCGGAGAGGTTTCTCATACAGGGCGTATTTGATTCCGTAGCACACGGAGATATGGAGCTATGGCTCCGCAGGACGGCACATAATGTACGCAAGACTATTTCCCCTTTCGCAGCCCCAGATAATGCTCTCTTGCTAAGAAAAGAGGCGGGGGTTTAATAGGCTCGCTCATGAACCTGACGTCTTCTATTGTATAGAAAGCTTTGTCGTTGAATTTTTTGATTATGCCAAGCACTTGCTCGAGATCGGCCCTTTTGACGACCGTATAGAAAATGTTTACCGGACCGTCTTTTCCCTCGGCTTTCAGACTGGTCACGCCGAAGCCCGATTCCCTGAGATTATGAAGCGTCATTGTCGCTTCTCTCTTGGTGATAATTCTGACTATCAACATCCCCATCGCGAGTTTTTCTTCGAGCAGAATTCCCATATATGTTCCCGTGGCAAAACCCGCCCCAAAAGCTATATAATAGAGAGGGTTAGTAAGGTTCTGGAGTATCTGGCCCACCGCGAAGAGCCAGATCAGTGTTTCAAAAAAACCGCACAGCGCCGCGGGGAGCTTTCTGCCGCGCGATACAAAAATTATTCTTACAGTCCCTATTGATACATCGAGTGTTCTCGCTGTGAAAACCAGCAGCGATACTAAAATCACGTTGAATATGTTGGATTCAAAGATAAGAATTTCTTCCAATTTAACCTCCGAAGCGGGCTTGGCGAGCTAATTTTAAATAGTAGAAGAAAACGTTTCCATCGCTATATAATACCTGAATATCGGCGGGTATTTCGGATTTGGACAAGTGTCGATAAATATAATGATCGCCGGGGATTAGATGGGCTTTATTGCTTTGCCTCTATATGTTTTGATTAATGCGGCATATAATTTCAACCAGTAACCGTGTTTTGTCGTACACCCTATCGAAAGGGGAAATTTTATTCGTGTACTCACTTTATGTTTTAATCGTATCCGTCGTTGTTTTGAGGCTGGCCGGGCTCTTCGGAGTGAGAAGGCTCTCGCGCATAAATGAGTGCGTGCGTTACGGGTTTGCGGTGATGTTCGTATTTACGGGCGTGTCCCACTTCACGTCGCTCAAAGCGGATTTTGTAAGGATGATACCGTTTGATTTTCTCCGGAGCGAATTTACGGTCTATCTGACGGGTGTAATGGAAATCGCGGGGGCGCTATGGCTCTTTTGGGGGAAGCACTTGATGTACGCGTGCTATTATCTGATTCTTTTTCTTCTGGCCGTTCTGCCCGCAAACATTTACGCCTCTATACATAATCTGCCGGTTGCGGGCAAACCGCCGACGGAGATGTATTTCAGGATATTCATACAGTTCTTCTACATTACGCTTCTGGTCTATATAGCGCCCGGGAAGGGCGACGGGAAGAAAGTAAAGGATTGGCTCTACCGAAGCTGGTATCCGTTCGGAAGAAGATAGTACCCCGCTCCGGGGCTTGAGCGACTTTCTGACACGGTCGCCGCGCATTAGTATCGGGAAATTATGACCTTGATTTAGCCCTGAAAACATTATAAATTGCTGCCTGTGAAAAACCTCGCGCTTCCTATGACGGCTTTTGTTCTACTTCTCACTTTTCCCTCGCTTCAGGCTCTGTCCCAGGAAAACACCAGCGTCGAAGTGAATTTCATCTACGCTTTTGAGCTCGGATTCGGGTCCTACGACGTAGGCGGGCTCGATGTGCAGGTCTACGGTCTTCCAATCGCCTATACATTCAGAGACTTCATGGGAAACCAGAGGCTCAATCTTAAAGTTAACTCCCCCGTGTACTACGGGCGCTTCCGTTTCAGACGGAGGCTTGAAGACGACACGAAACTCAAGGTGGACCAGGACGTAATGGCCTATATACCGGGCCTTGAGCTTGAGTACGAAGCCGTGGATAACTGGTATATAAAGCCGTTCGCGAATGTAGGACTGGCATGGCAAATATACAACAAGGCAAGGCCGAGGGGGCTTCAGGTGGACGACTCCGCGGTATATCTGTATACCATAGGAATCACGAGCCTCTACGAGATATTCTGGGAAAGGTTTACCTTCAGCGTCGGAAACAAAATCGCGTGGGCCGGAAACGCTACGTTCGATAATGAAAATAAAGAGTCCTACGGCGTGCTTGAGAACGGTCTGGACGTAAGGCATCGTCTCGGATTCAGGGTAAAGGGATACGAGCCGGACGTGAGCGTGTTTTTTAACTGGTACCATTTTTTCCCCGAGGCGGAATTCGACAGGTTCCTTAGCGACCCGCTTGAGGTGGAGAATCAGTACGAGATCGCCTGTACTCTGGGCTCGGATACTCCGCTTAAAATAGGGTTCATATCGAACCCCAGAATAGGGATCGGATACAGGTTCGGGGACCTTGACGCGTTTACCGTAAACTTCGGGTTTCCCTTCTAATATGCAGATCCAATTTCTTTTAAACTTTCTGAGGAGAAACGAGAGAGGAATTTATACAGCGAGGCGGGTTGAGCCCGCCCCCTCTATTCTCCGGAATAGAAGATCATGAGCGAAAAAGAAACTTTATTCAGCAAAGGGCCGCCGACAGGATTTAAAAGGCTCTTTTTCAGGTTTCCCCTGCTCCTATATAAAGCCGGGTTGGGGCCGCTCTTTGGGGAAAGGTTTCTGAAACTCACGCATACGGGAAGGGTGAGCGGACTAAGAAGGGAAACCGTGCTCGAGGTCGTGAAGCACGATAGTGAGACGGGCGCTTGCTACGTCGTTTCGGGTTGGGGGCGGAAGTCGAACTGGTACCTCAATATATTGAATACGCCTTGTGTGGAAATGCAGGTAAAGAACCGAAAGTTCCGGGCCGACGCAAGGGAGCTTTCGCGTGAGCGTGCGGCTTCCGTGCTCTACGATTACTCACGGCGCTATCCCCGGGCGTTCGGTATTCTTACCGAAAAATTTTTCGGAGAAAGGCTCGAAGTCTCGGAGCAAAGCGCAATAAGGTTGGCCGAGAGTATGCCAGTCATAGAGCTTGTACCTAGCCGATAATGCCTTTTAAAGCAAAGGAAAACGTCCTTAAACCGTAAATCTCAGTATGGCGCCTACTCCCTGAATCTGCTTTTTCAGCTCGTCGCCGGAAACTATTTCGACCTCACCGCCCTGACCGAAAGCTCCTTCGATCGCGCGGTCCACCAGATCCTGGACGGGAAGCGCCTCTTTATTCTCAGGGCATCCGTCTTTGCCGTCAATTGAGATTTGTCCCGACTCCGGGCATATGAAACCGGGCTGACTGAAACCTTCGGCGACGAGTAGTACGCGAACCTGGCCGTTAAGGAGCGCGTTCCATGAGGATTTGATCCCGTCGAGCGCATAACCGTTTGAGAGTTTCTCGCTGAACTCCTGGATGAGCTTCTCCTGCCTGTCCGCTATGGCCGCCTCTACCGCGTCAAGGGTCTCTTCCGCAACCTGTGAAGGCTTTACTCTATCCATATCCGTTGATATGGCGCCCGCGAGCTTGTCCTCCAGGCTCGAGTGAAGATGATGGGAAAACTCGGAGATATTCTCGTCCGTTCCCCCGAGAATCAGCCAGTGAAATTTCATTTCCCTGTAGTAATCGAGAACCTTTTCGGCAATGTATTTATAGTGTTGGTGTATCTCGTTCTCTATCGTCCGGTTAAAGCCGTATTCTCCGAAACCCTGCGCTACGTTTGCGTAGCCCGAAGCACTTGGGGACATCTTTTTAAACTGACTTTCCGGGCTGTGGAACTTCGTAGTCCGGGAAGCCGCAGGGTAAAAATAATCGAGTATTTCGCTCACGCCGCTGCTGTCGAGCTTGAATATCCTGGCTTTTTTCCTGTCCACGAGAACGGTTACTATGTGAGTGTATTCGTCCTCGACCTTTATTAGCTGACCGATGACAGCGGATCGGTCCGCTACGAGCTGATTTCGGTATACGTACGGGAGCTTGAGAACCTCCCACAGCCCTTTTTCGGAGCAGGAGAAAACGGCGATGCCCCTGCACTCGGTTAAATTGTCGGGGTCGTCAATGAAACCGGTTATCTTTGCTATATCTTTCTCGACCGATTCGGCCGCTTCTTTCGACAGGCTCCTGCTTTCCTGGTCTTCCCTCAGATTCTTTATCATGTTTTTAAGCTTGATCGTGTATATGAAATTTTCCCTCTCACGCGGGCCGAGCTTAAGGTAGAGGGACGTGATCGGATATTCATCGTTCGGGTATCCGCTCAGCTTGATTATTGTTTCTTCGATACTCATAACTCGCTCCTCGTTGTGATATTTTCTCAGAGCAGGGTGCGCGACTGCCCTCGTCGTACATATAACATCATACCAGAATGAGGGATGTTTTCGAGACGGTAAATTTAGTGATAAGTGACGTCAACTGTATTTATATAGCGCGTACGGAATCATGTATCCGCTTTGATGCGCGGTTCCGCCAGGGCCGGGCGGCGAGCGGGGGCTCGGGGTAACGCCGGGTATGTAAATTGTTACACAGACCGGGTGCCGAGTCACTCCCAAGTAGTTACAAGCGAGCTCTTAAGGAGCGGGGGCAACGGCGTATTCAAGCGCTCAATCAGGGTTCTCCCTTCTTCGATATTTGTTGAATTAAGCGCGTGAACTCTCCGCAATTATATAATGGCGCGATTCTCGGGTAAAATATAAGTCCGTTAGTGAAACTTCCCAGTCCTCAGTCGGGTGTGAAATCCCGTGACCTGCTACACTGAACACGTGCATGACGGGCATTTAGAATTTACGTTAATTGTGTCTCATTAATATTTGCCGTCCATGAGATTCCGGGTAATTATTTCAGAAACTACTTTATAGGTACTATCATTTTGCGCATATGTGATTATACTAACGTATTAAGACTTTAGTATGGGGTCGCTAAAGATTGATAGCTCCTAGGTTTATCAAGAAAACTACCAAAGTAGTATTTACACATTTCCTTGATTATCATAGTCTATTAATGGGGTTATATTAATCTTTACTTTTATTTAGTTCTAACAAATCTTTGTTATAGAAGAGGCAACTGTTGTTTTATTTCACAAACGGTTCGGGAGTGACTACCGAAACCGAACAAAACTTCAGATACGGAGTCTATCGCGCAGCAGAGTGTGATAGCTCTAACCCTGGTCTTACTTCGCTCTCTTGGGAAAAGATTACATTCAAGTTTAAAAAAGTATTTGTATCTATCGGATTGATTGAATTATTCTCACAGCTGCCCCGGGGAATTTATGTTTGCGTGACAGCAAGATTAAAAATAATCGGGTGAATGAAAAAATCATCAATTACGGTAGCGAGACAGGCATAATATTCAAGTAGTCTTAGAAATAGGTTTGCTAAATAGCTGTATTGGTATTAAGCGCCGGGTTTCAGAAAAATATTCACGGCGAAGAATATTTATAATGAAGAATATTTATAATATAGTTCCTATGATACGTTGTTTAAATTCTATACAGTTCTTACTGTACCGTTTTATACAATCATATAAATTAAAACAATCTCAGTGTTCTTATTTAATCCGCAACATAGCACAAAGATTTAATAAGTACCCCGCGTTCGTATTCTGGCACGTAGGTTGCATTCATTAATATATAGAATATATCAGACGGTCGTATTGAATATACAAAATGAATATAAGCACCGAAGCTATGAAAATAACTCCTGAAGGCGAGCGAGCATCGGATCGTATTCACAATCCGAATAAGCGCAATCTGAAGAAGCTTAATCTGGTGTTCGAAATAAATGCCAGATACGAATTTGTATACTTTGACCCCAAAATTAGGAATGTTCTCGACTACGAGGCGGATGAGTTGCGGGGTAAGAACTTCTTGCAGCATGTTCATCCGGACGAAAGCGAATATATAAATACCGAGTTTGGTAAATCTCTTGAGGTTTTTTCAAACATACTGGATATAGAATATAACGAATTTGAAATGGACAATGTTTTTAACCTCATAAAAAAAGAGAAGGTTGCCCCGTTTCTGGAAAAATTTTCTAAAACATTCAGAACCCTGTCCGCAAATGACCCGATCACCTACAGATTCAAGCAGAAGAACGGAGATTATTGCTGGCTTGAAAGCGTGGTAACCCCTGTTCTTAATCCGGACGGCGGAATCGGTATAACGGTCCGGTCCCGGGATCTTACGGATCTCATCAAGGTGCAGGAATCGCTTAAGTTCAGCCTGAGAAAGCTGAGCAAGAAAAGTAGATATGAAAACATAATAAGAACCATTACTCAGGATGTGCACAGTTCGATCGATTTACAGGAAGTATTCGATAATGCCGTGGATGCGATTCATAGAAATGTGGCTGGGGCGGAGAATGTTTCAATACACATAATCGACGGTGAGAATGCTGTTATTAAATCCTACAGGGGGTACCCGGATACGTTTGTAGATAGAATAAAAGTGATTCCCTACCCGAAAGACTATACCTGGAAAACCATAATCGATGAAAAGCTCATATACTGTGCAGATGTCGACCGGGATTCTGTTGTCGGAAGAGTCGGAAGGGAAATCGGAGTCAAGAGCTATTTATCAATGCCCATTCATTCCAGAAATAGCGTACTGGGTGTGATAAATATCAGTTCAACCCAGAAAGATATATTTTATGAAGACGAGCTGGTGCTGCTTGAGCTAATCTCAAGGCAAATAGAAACCGCTATTAACAACGCTCGAAAGGCGGAAAAGCTGAGAAAGAGTGAAGAGAGATTCAGGACCCTGTTTGAGAATGTGCCTACAGGTGTATACAGAATTACTCCCTACGGACAGATACTTGATGCAAATCCGGCGTTCATCGCTATGCTGGGTTATTCGTCTATGGAGGAATTTGCCGTACATGAGATTGAAAACCAGCATTTCAGATCCGATACTGCCTGGAGGAAGGTCAAGAACATTCTGGATAGGGACGGGGAGATCAAGGGCATGGAATCCGTATGGAATAAACGGGACGCGACGGAGATATATGTCCTGGAAAATATTACGGTGATAAAAACCAATGACGGGAAAATCCTTTTTTATGAGGGGACAGTCGAAGATATAACAGAGCGGAAGGTTGCCGAAGACAAGTTAAAAGAAATAAATATGAATTTGGAAAAGGAGATCGGCAAAAGAACCAATGAATTGACAAACGCCAACGAATCACTGCGTAAGGAAATAAAAGAGAGAAGAATTAAAGAATACGAGCTTAAGAACTCTTATAAACAATTGCGCGCGCTGACGAAACACCTGGAATCCGTACGCGAAGAAGAGAGGACCAAAATATCGCGCGAGGTTCACGATGAATTGGGTCAGTCTCTTACAGGGTTAAAGATAGACCTCGGCCTGCTAAGCAAGCAGTTGGACGAAAACGATTACGAATCCCAATTAGGGGAAATAAATGAAAGAATCAAGAGGATGTCGGCTCTGGTGGATTCTAATATTCAGTCGGTTCGCCGAATAGCGATGGAACTGAGGCCCGGAGTCCTCGATGATCTGGGAACCGTTGCCGCGATCGAATGGCAGGCGCAGGATTTTGAGAAGCTGACCGGTATAGAGTGCCGGTTTAACTCTGAAGTCCAGCATATACCGCTTAACCGGGAAGTTTCTACGGCGCTGTTCCGCATGTTTCAGGAGATACTGACAAACGTCGCGCAACATTCCGAGGCTACGATTGTAAACGTGAGTCTGAAAGAGCAAAGCGACAAGTACCTGCTTAAGGTTGAAGATAACGGAGTCGGGATCTTAGAGGAATCTATTACCGCTCCGCAGTCTCTGGGATTGCTCGGTATGAAGGAACGCGCCTTGATTTTCGGAGGTACTATAAACATTACAGGAAAACCTAAAAAGGGAACCGCGGTATTGGTTGGTGTTCCCAAAGGGAGGTGCACAAATGATTAGAGTTCTGATTGCAGACGATCATCCGGTGGTTAGACTGGGTTTGAAAATGATTCTGCAGAAGGAGCCCGATATCTCCGTACACAACGAGGCCAGAACGGCCCGTGAAGCCCTGGAGCTCGTTCATAGTACGGATTTCGACATTGTGCTGCTCGACATATCGCTGCCTGACCGGAACGGGCTCGAAGTACTGCGTCAATTGAAAAACGAGTGTCCGGAAATCAGCGTGCTGGTCATAAGCATGCATTCGGAGGATTTATACGCCGTAAGGGTTCTAAAGGAAGGCGCTTGTGGATACATTAACAAGGACAGCGCGCCGGAGGAGCTGGTAAAAGCTGTGAGGAAGGTTGTTTCGGGAGGCAGATATGTAAGCTCTTCTCTCGCTGAAAAACTGGCTTTCGGGCTGGTTAGCGAATCTAACGGTTCTCCTGATGAAGCTCTGTCCAACCGTGAATTTCAGGTTATGTGCATGATAGCCTCGGGAAAAACAGTGAAGGAAATCTCAAATAAATTGTATTTAAGCGAAAAAACCGTAAGCACATACCGGGCGCGTATCATGAAAAAAATGAATATGAAGACAAACGCAGAATTGACAAGTTATAGCATAAAGAACAATTTGATTACCTGATATCTTTTTATGACCTTTATGACCTTTATGACCGGGGCGGGCTGAAAGTCCGTCCTCCAATTTTAAACCCCAGTGTTGTATTCACCCAACAATACAATCCTGCTCTTTTTCCTTCCCTAGCCTCTCGGGGCGGGGCCTCTTCTTTGCATTATTCCACAATACTATAAAAACGGCCATATCTTCTAAAATGATAATTGCTGATTAAGAATTGGCCTGTTTGTAGGACAAACCCTTACAAAATAATTACCGATTCCCCTATAAAAATTGTAGACGTCGTCTGATTTTCAAATGAACGCAGTTCTATTATGCTTTTTTCACGTGTCTGGGAAACGGGAGCAAATGAAGGTATTAGTGGTTGACGATTCGAGGATAATTCGTGACAGGTTAGTAAATTTACTTTCTACAATAAAGGGAGTGGAAACCGTCGCGGAGGCTGAAAATGCGGAGATGGCAATTTCACGTTATCAGACGGACAGACACGAAGTATTAATACTGGACATACGTATGAGAGGAGAAAACGGGATAGAAGTTCTGAAACAGATTAAAAGAGAGCGGAACGCTCCCAAGGTAATCATGCTGACTAACTTTCCCTACTCTCAATACAGAAAAAAATGCATGGAAGAAGGGGCGGATTTTTTTCTTGACAAGTCCACTGAATTTGATGAGATAACTGAAATAATAAGAAATATGGTGAAAGAGCCATGATTAGTTATGAGTTCAGACACGGATTGAAACAAACGGGGCTCAAAAGGACACGAGGGATTAGATGAGCACAATGGCGGATACAAGAAATCTAGCGTCTCAAAATGAGGATATGGTATATCCGGGCGAAGTTTCGGGCGCGTCGGCCGCTAGATCGTGGTATGCGGTTTACACAATCGTGAGACACGAAAAGACCGTCGACTCCCTGCTGTCGAGCAAGAAGATCGAGACATTTTTGCCTTTGAGGGAAGTTATGACTCAATGGAAAGACAGAAGAAAAAAGCTACAGCTTCCGCTTTTCCCCGGATATATATTCGTACGGATATTCGAGAAGGACGCGCAGAGCGTACTGAATATTTTGAATACTAGAGGTGTCGTAAGAATCCTTAGCTCGAACGGAAGCTATGAGAGAGTGTCCGCTCATCAGATAGATTCGATAAGGTGTCTCGTGGACACGAATGTCGAATACGATCCGTATAAATATTTGGTAAAAGGGAAAGAGGTTGTGGTAGTTAACGGGCCGCTCAGTGGTGTAAGCGGAAAGATCGTCGAAAGGAAGGGACAGAACAGGCTCATTGTATCGATAGATATCATTAAGCGTTCTGTTGCCGTAAAAGTGGATCCGGCTGATATAGAGCTTGTATGAAAAGCTATAACTCCGGGTGGGAACAAGTGTGATTTTATAGCTTGTTTTATGTAAGCGAGGTGGCGAAGCTGTGTCAATCATAGGGATAAGGATTACTCAATCGGATAACAATAAGTATATGTGTAATGACTTTCCTTTTAATTTATTCAGGAGGTTATTATGAATAATAAAATATCATTCTTTATTCTTTTCCTGGCGGCCGCGATTGCCGGATGCGGGGGGGGCGGCCGGACAGTAAACACGCCTCAGACGTCCCGGCAGGACTACCAGGCTCCTCAAGAAGTCGAAAATATTAATTCCCGGCTTATTTCACAATCTATTCCTGCGAACACGGCCACGCCCGCAGGATATCTGATAGGACCCGCAGACCTTCTCGAGATAAGGGTATTTGAGTCTGACAGATTGACCACCACCACTCGTGTGAGCTCCAGGGGAGAAATCACCATACCACTTCTGAACAGTGTCTATGTAGAAGGACTCACCGCAAGGGATGCGGAGGTAAAGATAGAAAACATGCTCAGAGACGGCGAGTATATAGATGATCCTCATGTGGGTATATTCGTGACAGAGCACAAGAGCAAGGTTGTTTCCGTGCTGGGGTATGTAAACAGTCCTGGGGTCTACGAGCTGATCGGCAGTAGGACGCTGCTTGATGCTCTGGCATCCGCGCAGGGCTTGAACGATAAGGCTGGAACACTGGTTTATGTGACGAGGAATGAAAAAGACGGAAGTAAGAATTCTTATCTTGTGGATCTGGACGAGCTTCTTTCCAGTCAGAATCCCGAAGCTAATCTAGAAATTAAACCCGGGGACCTGGTGTATGTCCCTGAAGCGGCAAACGTCTTTGTTGAGGGCGCTGTGGTCAACCCCGGCGCGTATCCTATCAATGAAGGGAAGACGACGCTTAGCGAGGCTGTAGTAATGGCGGGCGGAGTAATGAGTGTTGCGGATAAAGGGGACGTAAAGCTCATTCGCTACCTTGGAAACGGCAGAAAAGAGGTTGTGGATGTCGATCTGGAGAGAATCCGGAACGGCGAGGAATCGGACCCGCTGTTAAACGAAAAAGACGCCGTAATTGTAGGAGCCAGCGGTATAAAGAGCTTTTTCTACGGGCTCAATTTTAACGTGTTCGGAATAGGTGGAGTAGGTTACAATCCGCCTGACAGATGATCAGAGGGCGAGGGAGATTATAAATTATGGATGACAAATTAAATAGACCTGGGAGACAGATTACAAAAGTCGAAGTCGTTGATGTTGATGAGCGGAGAAAAGATATACATCCCGCTCTACAGGAATCGGACTATGATTTGTACCTGGAAGAGTCGTCTAGCCTGAATGACTACATAAACGTTATCAAACGGAGAAAAAAGGTCGTATTGGCGTGTCTCTTCATATCGGTCTTCATAGTGGGGATTGCCTCACTCATGATGCAGAAAATATATAAAGCCGCGGCAACAGTCGAAATCGCGCCGGAAGACCCAAAGATAACGGGTTTTCAGGAAGTAATGGAACTAAAAACACAGGCACAGGACGAGTTCTACGAGACCCAGTACAAGTTATTAAGAAGCAGGTCTCTGGCAAGAGAGGTAATCAACAAATTAGATCTGAAATCTCACCCGGAATTCGACGTTAACAAAAAGCCCGGACTTCTGGCAATCGTAAAAAGTTCAATAACAGCTCCTATAAAGAAAATTCTGCCCGGCGGGAAAGACGAATACCCCATTGAACAGCAAAAGGAGCTTACCGAGCAGGAGAAGCTGGTTAACGCTTTTTTAGGCAGGGTTAAGGTTACCCCCGACAGGGAATCGAGGCTCGTTGACGTTAGTTTTGAGAGCGCCGATCCCAAGCTTTCCGCTGAGGCCGTAAATACTCTGGCGGATCAATACATCGAATGGGTATTGGAAAAGAAACTCGGGGTGACGAAGTCAGCGGTTGCTTCGCTGACCAATCAGCTGAAAACGGTAAAGGAGAAGCTTGAAAAAACCCAGGACGAACTCAGCGAATTCGCCAAGAAATGGGACATAGTCTCTCTGGACAAGGATCTCAACCTCACCTATAAACAGCTCGGCGATTTAAACGACGCTCTGGCGAAAGCGGAAACAGATAGACTTGCGCAGGAAGCAATCTACGAAGAGGCGAAAGCCGGGAACTATGAGCTGTTGCCGCAGGTTATAAATGATCCTTCGATTCGTCAGCTCAAAACTGAATACGTGAGACTTAAATCCCAGTACGATAATCTCGATGCGAGGTACGGCGCGAATTACCCTGAGATGAAAGAGATCGGGGCGCAGGTCGTAAGGATTCAATACGAAATAGAGAGCCAGTTAAATGAAATCGCTCAGAGTATTAAAAAAGGCTATCAGGCTGCCAAGAAAAAAGAAGACATACTCAGGCAGAGGGCGGATGTGCAGAAAGCCCGGGCCGGGGAATTAAATGAGCTTGCAACCCAGTACCAGGTTCTGGACGGAGAGGTGAATTCGAATAAAACTATTTACCAGAACCTTCTTCAGAGGCTCAAGGAAACCGAGGTAACATCGGGGATAAGGGCTTCAAACGTGCAGGTCATCGATTATGCTTTCCCCCCGCTCCATCCATATAAGCCGAAAATCCTGTTTAATGTTTTAATCGCGGCTATCATGGGTTTAATGACGGGCGTAATGCTGGCATTCGGGTTTGAGCACTTCGACAGAACTATCCGTGACGAGGAAGACATCAGAAAGAGATTCCCGATTCCGTTTATGGGCAAGATACCCGCAGCAAGCGGCAGCGAGGTAGGAGTTCTTGACAAGATTGTTTACACGAACCCGCTCTCCAAAATATCTGAAGCCTTCAGGGTGCTTAAAACTTCCGTTTTATATACAGCGCGAAATGAGAGCGCTCCCAAGTCGCTTCTCGTAACAAGCACTCAGCCGCTCGAGGGGAAGACCACAATATCCTGCAACCTGGCGCTTACCATGGTTCAGTCGGGATTAAAGGTAATCCTGGTCGACGCGGATTTGAGGAGGCCCAGTCTTCATAAAATTTTCATGGAGAACATTAAGAACGGGAATGGACTCAGCACATATCTGACCGGTGCTGAAAATATCGAGAATATTGTTTACCATACGGAAATCGATGGCCTGGATGTAATACCGGCAGGCCCCATAATGCCTAATCCTGCAGATCTTATCGATTCCAAGCCGATGAAAAAATTAATTGAGCGTTTGGTCAAAGACTACGATAACGTAATACTGGACGGTATCCCGGTCATGGAGCTGGCGGATACCCGTCTTCTTTCGAGACAGGTGGATAGTGTGCTACTCGTCGCGAGCGTGGGGATTGCCCACAGAGATGGTTTCAGGAACAGCCTGGAAGAGCTCAGGAAAGTCGGAGCGAGAATTATCGGTGTCGTCATAAACAGAATTGATATTGGAAGCACGTACGCGGGCTCCTATGACTACTATTACATGACGGACGAAAATGAAAAGAAAAGGTCAAAGAAAATAACCTTAAATCAGAGAAGGTCATAAGATTATAGACCTATACAAATTACTGTAGCATTCAGATCGATATTGAACGATTGAAAATCATTTTTCCCGGACGTACTTTGTAAATCAGCGCTTCACTATAAACCGGAGAGACCAGCAGCGAAGGAGTGTGAACAGTGAATACAAACGAGATCAAAAAGATTCCGAAACCGTGGGGCCACGAGATATGGTGGGCCCTTACAGATAAATACGTAGGGAAGATACTACATGTCAGAAAGGGTGAGTCTCTGAGCTATCAGTACCATGAAGTAAAGGACGAGACTATACTCCTTTACAGCGGCCGGATGACGCTCGAAATAGAAGAATCGGGTAAAGAGAAAGAGGAAGTGACCTTGCTTCCCGGCGAATCGGTAAGAATTACGCCCTTTACCAAGCATCGCATGATAGCGAAAGAAGATTGCGATATATTCGAGGTGTCTACGCCCGAAGTAGATGACGTAGTGAGACTCGAAGACAGATACGGCAGGGTTTGAAACGCTGCCGGGAAGTCACTGTCTATTTCCGAGTTTCGCGAATTCTTCGTTTTATAATCCCTTGAGCACAAGGAAAAACACGATTACGAATCCGAGTGGATCTCAGAGTCAGGAGTAATCATGAACCTGCTTAACTTAAAAACACAAGAGCGTTATTCGAAAGTAGTGTTTTATAATCGCGCCGAGGAAAATTGGCAATGGTCGAATACCGCCAATTTGTTAATCGATATATTTTTTATTCTCATCAGCACTTCTCTGGTTTTCTATATACGGTTTGCCTCTGCGCTCTATGTAGAAAGTCTTGTAACGAATAGCTGGGTTTCATTCACGAGTTACGAATTCTTTCCTAATTACGTCGGTTTCCTTGTGCTCTACATTGCGCTTATTGTGCTTCTTTTCAAAAACTACGAGCTATATCACATGCGTTTGGACAGGTTATGGGTGGATGAAGCGCTGCTGGTGTTCAAAAGTGTATCCATAGCCACGCTCATAATGATGGTGGTCATGTATCTGTCCAAGCAGCAGGTATCCAGGTTCGTCGTGCTTTTTAGCTGGGCGCTCAATATTTTTATGCTGGCGGGATGGAGATACGTCGGACATAAAAGGGTTGAAAGAAATATAAAAAATGGCGACGGGTTGAGAAGGGTTCTAATTGTCGGCGCCGGAAGAGTGGGACAAAAGCTTGCTAATATACTTCAAAATAATAATCATCTCGGGTTAGAGGTAAAGGGTTTTGTCGATGATTTTAAACGGGGTGAGGGTATTCTGGGCCGGATAAGCGATGTGCCCCAGATTTTACAGAGTCAGTTTATTGACGAGGTGTATGTCACTATACCTTCCGAGAGAGAACTGGTAAAAACCGTTGCCAAAGAGGCATTGAGCCATAAAGCCGATATAAAGGTCATACCGGATCTCCTTGACGGTATTGTCCCGCAGAGTCGTCCTCTGTCTATCGGATTCTTCGGCGATCTGCCCATAATGGAAATATACAGGAAGCCTATACCGGAGCTGGGTCTTTTTATTAAAAGGGTGATGGATCTCGCATGCGGTCTAGCTATGTTTGTCGTTACGCTTCCGGTTCTTATAGCTGTTGCCATTATAATTAAAATAGACTCTCCGGACGGGCCCGTTATTTATTGCTCCAAGCGAGTGGGCAAGAAGGGGAAATTCTTTAATTGCTACAAGTTCCGCACGATGTCGGCGAACGCAGACGATCTCAAGGACGAGCTCCGGGAACTCAATGAGAGAAGCGGTCCTTTTTTCAAGATAAAGGATGATCCGCGTATTACTAAGGTAGGAAAGTTTCTGAGAAAATACAGCCTGGACGAGTTTCCGCAGATGTTCAACCTTATAAACGGGGACATGAGTCTCGTCGGGCCGAGACCTCACCCTCTCGATGACTTTAAACTCTATGATCTCGAGGGTTATCGGAGACTCGATGTGAAACCCGGAATAACGAGCCTCTGGGCGGTGGAGGCTAGAAACGATCCTTCTTTCGAACTTAATATGGAGCTTGACCTGTTTTACATTGAAAACTGGAGCATATGGCTGGATATAAAAATTCTCTTGAAAACCGTTCCCACTGTGCTGAAAGGCTCCGGTATATAAACGGATATTGATTCCAGAGCAATTCACGTAGTATCGGCATCACATCACAGAAGTATTTAAGTAACCTGCGACTCCAATGCATAATCTCTTAAAAAATATCCGCTTCGGAATAAACAGCACTGTTGGCAAAAACATTATATCACTCTACTTGCTGCAGATTTCCTATTATGTTCTGCCGCTCATAACTGTTCCGTATCTTGTTCGTGTTTTAGGGCCGGAGAAATTCGGACTGGTAGCTTTCGGGCAAAGCCTGATAACATTTTTCGTATTAATTGTTAACTACGGCTTCGATCTTACGGCGACAAGAGAAATTTCGGTAAAGCGGAGAAGCAATGAGGTAGTGAGTGGTATCGCGTGCAGTGTCTGGTCCGCGAAAACCATCCTGTGCTCTTTTGGACTGGTTGTTCTTCTTTTGACGATCTTGTTTGTGCCGAAAATGAGCCAGAATTCCCTCCTGTTGCTAATTTTATTCGGCATAGCAATCGGTAATTTGCTCTTTCCAAACTGGCTTTTCCTCGGACTGGAGAGGATGAAGGCTATATCGGTAATTAATTTGTCGATGCGTTCGGTAACTACCGCTGGGGTCTTTATTCTTATTCGAAACCCCGATGATTATTTGATTTACGCAGGGCTTCTTTCATTTCAGTGGATATTTGCCGGAATCGCGGGTGTTGTGTTTGCAATCGTAAGACTTAAGATTCGTATAAAAGTTCCAAGCCTCTCGCAGATTTTTGAAGTTCTATCAAACGGATGGACATTGTTTTTGTCTAACATCGCTCAAAGCATTTACTATTCGGGAAATAGCTTCATTTTAGGTATGTTGACAAATTATACCGCAGTGGGGTATTACAGCGCGGCAGAGAAAATCGCGCTTTCCCTTCTAGGCCTCTTCAGACCGATGGCTCAGGCAGTTTATCCAAGGTTTAGCCGGATGGCTTCATCGTCCAAAAACTCGGTTCTTTTCTGGGGAAAAAGATTGATATTCGTCATGGGCGGCCTGGGCTTTGTAGCAGCTATAACCGTATTTTTAGGCGCGCCATTGATTGTGAGAATAGTTTTAGGACCCGGCTACGAACCTTCGATAATCGTCCTGCAGATTCTGTCCCTGTTGCCGTTTCTTGCGGCCCTTTCAGATGTGTTGAGCATACAGATCATGCTACCTTTCAGCAAGGACAGATTTTATACTCTCATTCGCGTATTCACAGCCTCTTTACATGTTGTGATCGCCCTATTACTTATTCCCAGATTCAATATCGCCGGCATGGCCAGTACTCTGATTATAAGCCAGACTCTTATATTGGCTTCTACTTTCATGTTTCTATCACACTGGAAGCTCACCCCTTTTCATCACGAAGCCGATGAGAAGATGCCTACGAGTACTGTAAAGTCCAGAACCTGATCCGGGACGGAAAAGCGCGTAATATCCGACACGGGCGCGAACAATACTTCAACAAATCTGTTAAATCAGGAATGAAGGAAAGCGGACATTACAATGAAAATGAAGAAAATAATCAGAACGAATGATAAATGCGAGAAATGTGACGGCTTTCTTGTATTCGAGGTCATGAACGAGTTTCTTGATGACAGCAACAATGAAACCCGGGCGGGTGTATGGAAATGCACTCTATGTGAAAGGACGACATTAGGGCTAGTTGTCAGAAATCTCGAGATAAAAGCCGCCGCCGGAGAATAGGTCCCGGGTTTCAATTCCGGAACACCATTTCTTTAATTATTTTTCGTCTGAGCAAGTGTATGGACTTGGCATTAGTAAAATCCTTGGCTCATAAAGGAGGTCATTACGAGGATTTAACCCGCAGCTTAGCCGGTGGTTTTTCAGACAGAGTAATATCTGTAACAGCCGCGGCTTTTCGCGGATTCCCGTTCGCGAGTATCCGTCCTTAAGAAACCAGAGCGGTGAAGACATTCTTTGATTTGAGCGAAAATAAACGGGACGAGATAATAAGAAACGTAATGAGCCATGAGGGCTTCTTGTCCGAGGGACATGTAGTCGCGGAGTGCATAAACCTGTTTAAAAGGAAAGGAGGAATCTCGGTTTGAAAAAGGAAAGGGAGTTGTTGTCTGAGATGAAAGTGGCATGGCTGATCCCATCAATGGAAAGGGGATTTTGCTGGCTTCCTGTGCTCGAGAAACTCTCTAACCTGTTTCCCGAAACTACTGTATATACCGGTCTCGGGCCTTTGGACCAATCCATACGTAACTTGAAATTTAAACTCAAAATTGTTGGAAAGACAAGGTTTTTCAGATATCGGAGGAAGAAGAAATCTCATTACGATAAGGGGATTATAATTCTTTCTCCCTACATTATATTTCATCTATTAAAATTTTCTCCTAAAGTCATTTTTACTCATGCGTTTTCTGTCTGGACAATCATTGCTTTACTTCTTAAACCGTTTATGGGGTGGCGAATAATTATAGCCTATGACGGCAGCGCTCCTACTGTAGATGCCAGAAAGTCGAGGTTGCGCCTCTTTGGACGCAAATTAATGACTCTGCTATCCGATTCTCTAATGACAAATTCAGATTCCGGGAAGACGTATCTTGTTCAAATACTAAAAGCGAAGAAAGAGCTTGTGTTCGTCCGTCCATATATGGTATCGGATATTAAGTACCTGTCTCAGAAAGAAATAAGCGTCAAGAGTATGCTCGGAGATATTAAGCGGCCTGTATTTCTATACGCTGGATTGCTGATCCAGCGTAAGGGTCTTAACTACCTCATAGAAGCCCTTGGTATTTTAAAAAGAGAGGGGTGCGATAATTACACATTGGTTATTGTCGGGGATGGCCCAATGCGAAAAGAGCTCCGAGATATGGTAAAAAAAGAAGGGTTAGATGAACGTGTCATTTGGATTGGGTGGGTTGAATACGCGAGTCTGGGAAGCTATTTGGCTTTTGCCGATGTATTTGTATTTCCTACATTGGAAGACTTATGGGGCACAGTAGTGCTTGAAGCTATGGCTTTTGCAAATCCGGTCGTGTGTTCTGAACTGGCCGGATCGGTGGAGATGGTCAAAGACGGAGAAAATGGTTATAGATTTAATCCGGCTCATGATAAGCCGGAAGTACTGTCAAACATCTTGAGAAAATTCATCGATGATCCTGATCTTATTCAGCGCATGGGGGAGAAGTCAAAAAAAATCGCGTCGCTCCATACACCTGAAGCAGCAGCTAATTATATGAAATATGTTATAGAGTTCGTATTGGGCTACAGGGACAGGGCTTCTATGGAGTTCGGCGAATATACCCAGGAGCAGATTTGACCTGTTAACACAATGAACATATATGAGGATGTCGAAAGAATTTTGAGCAATACCGAATATGTCATTCTTCACGGATGGCAATCGCTTCCGGATCATCACGACTCCGATTTGGATATTGCAATCAACCCGCAGCATTTGGATATTCTCGAAGAATCGCTGTTTGGTTTTAAGTCTGGAAAGCTCGTACAGATGCTACAACATGAGTCTTCCTGTTTTTATTTTGTACTGGCTCATAAGAACGGCAATGGAACGGAGTTTCTGCAGGTTGACGCCGCTACGGATTACAGGCGGAACGGTTTGACTTATTTTTCCGCGGAGACATTAAACAGCGAGAGGAAAAAATGGAAAGGCTTCTGGGTGGCCGCCCCGCAGACGGAGTTAGCTTATTTGCTTGTCAAGAAAACGCTAAAAGGCGAGACGCCGGAGCATCAAAAAAGAAGGCTGAGATATTTGATCGATGAAATAGGGGAGAAACGCTCAGTCGAGATCGCAACGGAGCTTTTTGGCAGTGAGTTTGGGCCGGAATTAATCACCTGGATATCCGAAGATAACTGGAACGCACAGGAATCGAATTTACCGAAATTAAAAAGATCGCTAATGCTGCGGACCGTAAAAAAGGACCCGCTTAATCCTCTCAAGTATTGGTTTAACGAGGCTAAACGCATTATGGGGCGGTGGCTCAGTCCTACCGGACTTTTCGTAGCGGTGCTTGGTCCGGACGGCGCGGGAAAAAGCACATTGATAGAAAAACTGGAGAAAGACCTCTCGGGCGCGTTCAGACGCACGGCGAATTTTCATCTAAAGCCGGATCTCCTGGGGAAAAAACCCGGGAACGCCCCCGTAACCGATCCTCACGGCAAGCCTTCCCGCTCTTTTTTGCTCTCAACTCTCAAGATCGCCTATTATGTGGCTGATTACGGTTTAGGGTATGTGCTCAAGCTCTATCCCAAGTTAGCAAAATCCACTATGGTTATTTTTGACAGATATTACGATGACTTGATGGTTGACCCGTTGCGTTACAGGTACGGCGGTTCGCCGTGGATTGCCGGACTCGGGCGCTATCTCGTTCCGAGACCGGACCTCTTTTTTGTACTTGACGCTTCGGAAGACGAGCTTCTCAAGAGGAAACAGGAGGTTGAAAAAGGGGAGCTTACACGCCAGCGTAGCGCGTACGTGGACATGGCGGCAAAACTTTCGAATGCTTATATTCTCGATTCAAGCCGGAGCCCGGAAAAGCTCACCTGCGATGCTTCTGACATAATAACGAGCTATCTGCATGAGCGGTATCAGAAACGAAGAGCATTGTATTTCGCTAACAATGAAAGAAATAAAACCTTCGAGTGGCTAACGTCCGTCCTTTCGGCTGATCCCCGGAAATATCGTTTCGCCCTTAAAGACACCGCAAGCAAAGACGAGAGCGCGGACTTGAAAACGTACTGCGAGTTTAATTATTTGCCGGTTAGAGACGGCAGGGGATATTTACTCCCGCAGAGCCGTATTGCGGCATTAAACGGCCTTATGCTCTACAACGCGCAGACCCAAAAGGCAAAAGCGCTCAAGGCGCTTATCGGTACATCCCGCACCTGCGGTCTAGGCAATCTCTTTATGAAATCCGTGAGAATTGTCTCATCCGGAGACTTGAGCACGAAAGACGCGGGCGATCCGATATTATTCGAATATTTAAAAAAGCATACGAAGCTGGAAGACCCTGAGTTCGCCATCTCTCTCGGAACGCCGGGACCGAATAGAAAACCCGTCATACAAATAAACAGCCGGACGGGGCTGATAGCAGGTTACGCAAAAGCCGGCTGGAACGAGGCGACAAATTCGCTTGTAAAAAACGAGGCGGATACGATAAAAAATCTTTCACTTGCATCTTTTAATTCTTTCGACATACCTCGGGTCTTGCACTCCGGCGTCTGGCGCGGGAGATACGTGACGATTCTGTCCTCACCCGAAGGCAATCTCCTGTCAGCTCCCAGGACGCTCAACGCCGAATATGTGAATGCCGTAGACGAATTGGCGGATTTCAATCTAAACAGGATGCCTGTACTGGAGAGTCCTTTCTGGGCCGGTTTTACAGGAAGAGTGAAGAATATCGAGAGCGAATACTACAGAAGTATTCTGGAGGAGAAGGCGATACCCGCAATCGAAAGGGCGCTTGGCGCGACGCAGCTTCCTTTTCATATATCTCACGGAGACTTTGCTCCCTGGAACGCGTTTGTCAGAGACGGCAGGCTTTTTCTCTACGACTGGGAATATTCCCGCGAGGATACGCCGGCGGGCTGGGATTTGTTTCACTTTATTTTTCAAACGAATGTTCTTCTGGAAAAGAAAAGGGCTGATGAGCTTTATAAAGTAATTTTCAGTGACACTCATCACAGTGTGACAAGGTGGTATTGGGAAAAGCTCGATATTGATGAGGACACGGTAAAGGCTCTTTTCCTGTTATACGTTTTTGAGAAGCTTTCTCTGGAAGCTTCAGGGGAAATGGGAAATCTTCAGAAGCTGAATCAGCTCTCGAAGATTGTTTTCCTTCTGCTTAATGACCGGGCGGGAAAATTCTAATGCAAAAAAGACTCAAGGTGCTCGTTTCCGCTTACGCATGCGAGTCGGCAAAGGGTTCTGAGCCCGGGGTAGGCTGGAACTGGGTAAAACAGATTGGCCGGTTCCATGAAGTCTGGGTGATTACCCGCACAAGCAACCGCGAATCCATTGAGCGGGGGAAATCAGGGATTCCATCCAATATCCACTGGGTTTACTATGACTTTCCCGGGTGGTTCAGGTTCTGGAAAAAAGGCCAGCGCGGGGTTCATTTATATTACTATTTATGGCAAATAGCGGTTTATTTCCTGGCAAGGCGAATGCACAAAGAGACTAATTTCGACATAGTTCATCATCTCACCTTTGGAGTTTACTGGCTTCCGAGTTTTCTTTCCCTGCTCCCCGCGGCTTTTATATTCGGTCCCCTGGGAGGAGCTGAAAGAACCCCTAGGGAGTTTTACAGGAGTTACAGTTTGAAGGGGAGAATCTATGAACGCCTCAGGGACGCGGCGAGGTGGGTCGGGGAGAAGGACCCTTTCGTGCTTTTAAGTATCAGGAGAGCGAAACTGGTACTGGCAAAAGTACGGGAAACGGGCGAGCGCCTGTCCCTGCTCGGCGCAAAAGAGGTGCAGATATATCCGGAGTCAGGTATCAGTATTGAAGAAATTGAAAAACTGCCTGTAACGAAGCCGGCGGAATCCAGGAATTTTAAAATTATTAGTATCGGCAGGCTGCTGCACTGGAAAGGTTTCCATCTGGGACTAAAAGCCTTCTCCAGGCTCTTGAGTGAGTTTCCGTCAAGCGAATACTGGATAATCGGCCAAGGTCCCGAAAGAGAAAATCTTGAATTACTGGCAAAGACTCTGGGTATTGCGGACAAGGTGAAATTTTTTAGTGAATTGCCGCGGGAAGATGTATTGAAGAAATTGTCCGAGTGTGATGGGATGGTTCATCCGAGTCTCCATGATTCGGGCGGGTGGGTATGTCTTGAAGCCATGGCGATGGGGAAACCGGTTCTGTGTCTCGATCTCGGGGGGCCCGCGATGCAGGTAACGGAGGAGACGGGATTTAAGCTGCTGGCCGATACGCCTGAGCAATCCGTAGATGATCTCGCAAACGCAATGTTGAGTCTTGCTAATGATTCTAGCCTGGGAGAAAGAATGGGCGAGGCGGCCCGGAAGAGGGTTACGGAACATTTTGAGTGGGATAAGAAAGGGGAGTGGATAAATAAAATATATCAGGAATTGGTAATTTAGAATGAATTCCGTGATTAAATCATCTGAAATCAAGCCTGTAATTATAGTTGTGGGCATATCTGTACTGTTGAGCCTCTTTGTATTAATTATATCCGACAGGTTTGACAGCTACCTCGTACTCGCGGCAGTTTTGGGGATTCCCACGTCTGTTCTCATAATAAGGTCGATTCTTATTTCAAGCTTCAGATTAAAGGAATTGTTGGTACAGCTTAAATGGTGGCATTATCTCTGGTTTCTGGTTTTCATGAGCGGGCTTGTATTTCGTATCAGGGATACCAACACGGTTCAGAACAATCCGATAGATCTGTGGGCTCTTTACAGGATAGGAGTAATGGGGTTTGTGGGTTATGTGCTGATAGTCAGGCTGGCTATGAAAAAAACGGACTGGCTGTCTTCCCTTTTTAAGGGTTCTGTGGGGCTGCTCGCGGGCTATGCATTAATCGCCATATTTTCTTTTCTGTGGTCAATTTATCCCATGTGGACGCTGTATAAATCCCTTGAATACCTGATCGATCTAGCGCTCATCGCCGCTATAATATTCTCCGCAAGATCAATACAGGATTTCAAGGTCCTTTTCGACTGGAACTGGTTATTGATGGGGCTGCTCGCCGCAAGCGCCTGGATCGGTGTTCTAGTATGGCCAGATCTCGGACTTCGCAGGGATATAGGGGTCCTGGGGGTTCAAATTGCCGGAGTAATGCCCGCTATGGAAACAAACAAGGTGGGAGAATTGGGCGCAATATTGGGTATCGTGGCATTTAACCGCTTTCTGTTCATGAAAGATAAAAGGTTCTATTTCGTAATTTTCCTCATAGCTATGGTGACGATGATATTCGCCCAGAGCAGGTCGCCCATAACGGGTTTTCTTCTTGCCGTAGTAATGATGCTATTTGCAGCCAAGAGAATAGGTCCTTTTGCTCTTACGGTTGCGCTGATGTTTATGCTGCTTAGTTTTACGGGGATAATGGACACATTCTGGGAGTTTTTCCTGCGGGGACAGAGTCGTGAGGAATTTTCTTCGCTATCCGGCAGAACTTATGGCTGGATTTTAGGGTGGGAACTCTTTAAGCTTAACCCCTTGACTGGTTTCGGTGCTTACGCAGGAGGCAGATTCGCGGTTCTTACCGAGCTTGGCAAGAACATGAGCACTGGTGAGTGGTCTTCCATCTTGAATACATGGCTTGAGATCCTTATCAGCGTCGGGTTTATCGGTTTGCTTTTCGTAGCGGCGGCTTTTGTAAGGACCTGGATCAATCTGCTTAATATTACATTATCCAGTAAGAACGGTACGCTGCTCCACTGCCTGGCCGTGGAAGCTATCGGAATCCTGGCTCTTATATCCGTGCGCTCCATGTTTACGACGAATATCTTCTGGCATCCGCCTTTGTTGTTCTTTCTGGTAATGGGGTACACGGAATATTTATACAGGCACTACAGGTGGACAAGGTACAAAAAACAAATACCTGCAAGAGCCTTTGTTAAGACTTGACAGGTTATCTGTATGCCACACTATTCACAAACGTTTGCAAATTAATCATTAAAAATATCAGTGCTTTAAAGGAGGTAAAACATTGGAAAACATGGGTATGGTAAATACATCGAATGGTAATGCTCTGGATGTAAAAATAGGGTGCCCTTATTGCAAGGGTAGTACAACGACGCATTGGAAAAGCTTAAATTTCTGGAGATGTTCGTCCTGCAGTTTAATATTCCGTTATCCGCTTCCTGACGAAAACAGTGTCGTCGATCTGTATGAGAAGAGCTGGACTTCTCCGTCCGAGAATAGAAGCGAGACGGGCGGAACGTCGCTCGCGCTCGCGCGCACATACGTGAGGAAACTAGCGGACACGCTGGAGCTGAAGGACTTTAGCGGGCTCAGGCTTCTTGATTTCGGAGCCGGAAGGGGCGATACCATGACAGCGCTATCCGAATTGGGAGCGGATATGTACGGTGTGGAGCCGTTCGGGTATGACAATCTTAAGAACCAGGGTTTCCAGGTTTTTCGTACATTAGACGAGATTCCCGAAAACTTAACTTTTGATGGAATTTATACAAGGGATGTTATAGAGCATCTTAGAACTCCATGGGTGGAAATACAGAAATTTAAAGATTTACTTGTGGAGAATGGATTCATTTATGTCGCAACCCCTAATGCCAGTTCCCTCAGCGCAAAAATTTACGGCGAGAAATGGCGGGAAGCTGTAAGAGCTGGTCATCTATTGCTTTTTACGCCCTCTTGCCTTGAAACAGTATTGGGTCTTTCGGGATACAAAAAATATGAAAGGCTTAAGTGGTTTATACAATATAGTGAAAATCCGCTTCGCAGTATCTTGCAATATACACTGAAGACTTTTCACATAGATGGTGAGCTTCATTATTTAGTCAGGAAATCATGAAAGTACTTATCGTTCACAACTACTATAAGCAACCAGGTGGTGAGGACAATGTATTTGCGGCCGAAGCAAAACTCCTCCGGCAATGTGGGAATGATGTTGTCGAATATACGGATAAAAATAAGCGAATCGATAATATGAACCCTATTTACTCCGCAGCCAGTACATTATGGTCTAAGAATTCGAAACGGAAAATCTCCGAGCTTATCGAAAGAACCAAACCGGATATAGCGCATTTCCACAATACATTTTTACTCATTTCTCCATCAGCTTACTATGCCTGTAAAGAGGCTAATGTGCCTGTAATTCAATCACTCCATAACCCAAGGCTTCTTTGCCCTGCCGCCAGTTTTTACCGTAGCGGCGCACCATGTGATGATTGTTTAGGCAAGAACCCTCCATGGCCTGGAATTTTGCATGCCTGTTACCATAATTCAAGGGTCCAAACGGCAATCGTTGCAAGTATGCTGACACTTCACCGCTGGCTTAAAACTTGGGAAAAAAAAGTAGACACGTACATAGTCTTCACAGAATTTTACAAAAGAAAGTTTATAGAAGGCGGTCTCCCTGGTGACAAGATAGCCATCAAGCCGCATTTTTTGGACCCTGACCCTGGTTGTCGTGCTCACGGCCCCGGAGATTACGCTCTTTTCGTGGGACGCTTTGATGAGGTGAAAGGCATTTATACTTTGCTTAATGCATGGAAACATACAAAGAATATTCCCTTAAAAATTGTTGGGCGTGGAGATCTAGGTGGAGATATTAAAAATTATCTAAGCAAAAATCCTTCAATACCGATTGAGATAATAGGTCAATTAGGTAAACGAAAAGTATTTGAATTTATGAAAAATGCACGTTTTTTGATCTGGCCATCGGAAGGTTATTATGAAACGTTCGGACTGGTGGCCATAGAGGCGTTTGCCTGCGGCGTGCCGGTTATAGCTTCGAGAATCGGCACCCTGGCCGAGAATGTCAAAGACGGTCATACGGGGCTTCATTTCACTCCCGGAGACGCTGAAGATTTATCCGCTAAAGTGAACTGGGCATGGAGCAATCCCGACAAAATGACCCAAATGGGAAGAACGGCCCGGAAGGAATATGAAACGCGTTATACGGCTGAGAAAAATTACAAAATGCTGCTCGATATATATGAAAGGGCGCTGAGTAAGAAATGATCCGGTGATTAAGGGCACCGGGCCGGGATTTTCCGGCAAAATTACAAATCTGAACTTATCACCGGGCCGGGCTTTTCAAAGCTGAAAATTCGCATGTATATTCGCAGAAAGAATCAGGGAATTGCGAATCCCGGTTCTCGTGGATCTTATGAGTTACTAAAGAAAATATTTTAAAAACAATCATTCGTGTGGCCGGAGTAGAAAAAAGTGTATATGAGGAAACTATTCGATGAGCGTAAGTAAGTGGGAAAGCTGCAAGATACTGGGCGTCAATGTAGCGGCTGTCCAGATAAATGATGTGATTCGTCAGATGGACGAATGGATAGAGGAGAGGAGCTTCGGACATTATATAGCGGTGACGAATACGCATGTCGTAACCGAGTCCTGGTTCGACCCGGAATATAAGAAGGTTCTCAATGCGGCCGATTTTGTCGTCCCTGACGGGATGCCTCTGGTCTGGTTGGCTAGGTTGGGCGGGTATCCGCTCAAGCGCCGTGTTTACGGTCCGGAATTGATGGCAACCTTTTTTAAGGAGACGGGGCGGAAGCACAGGCACTTCATTTACGGAGGCAAGCCGGGCATACCGGAGAGACTTATGGAAAATCTATCGGGAAGCTGTCCGGGGGCACAGTTCGTTGGCGGTTATTCGCCTCCTTTCCGGCAGTTGACGGAGGATGAGGACAGGGAAATAGTCGAGATGATAAACGCTCATGAGCCGGACGTTATCTGGGTCGGATTGGGAGCGCCGAAGCAGGAAAAATGGATGCACGACCACAGAAACGAGCTTCGTGTGCCGGTTATGGTCGGCGTGGGGGCGGCTTTTGATTTCCTTGCTGGGGTGAAATCCCAGGCCCCTTCGCTGTTCAGGGAAAACGGTTTTGAATGGCTGTGGCGTTTAGTGAGTGAGCCCCGGCGCCTGTGGCGCAGATACCTTCTCTACGGACCGCTTTTTATAGGCTTGGTAACTCTCGAGAAAATAAAAATATTAAAATTTTAAAATCTACGTCACCTCGATTGGCTGCACTTGAGGAGGAAACAAATATGCAAAAAAGAATACTGGTTACAGGCGGGAGCGGCTTCATCGGCTCCCACTTATGCGAAAGGTTATTGGGAGAGGGGAACGAAGTAATATGCGTCGATAATTTTTTTACAGGAACGAAATATAACATTATGCATATGCTGGGAAATCCGTTTTTCGAAGTTGTTCGGCATGATATATGTTTTCCCCTGTATATGGAAGTGGACGAAATATATAACCTCGCCTGTCCGGCGTCTCCAGTGCACTATCAGTTCGACCCCGTTCAAACGACAAAGGTCAATGTCCAGGGAGCCATAAATATGCTCGGTCTTGCCAAGAGACTGAAAGTAAAGATTTTTCAGGCCTCGACAAGTGAGGTCTACGGCGACCCGGCAGTGCATCCGCAGAATGAACAATACTGGGGAAATGTAAACCCAGTAGGCCCCAGGTCGTGTTACGATGAGGGAAAAAGATGCGCCGAAACCCTCTTTTTCGATTACAACCGCCAGCACAGGATAGACATAAGAGTGGCAAGGATTTTCAATACATACGGCCCCAGAATGCATCCCAGGGACGGCAGGGTCGTTAGCAATTTCATCGTGCAGGCACTCATCGGGGACCCAATAACAATCTACGGGGACGGGCTTCAGACGAGATCCTTCTGTTACGTCGATGATCTAGTAAACGGTATAATCGGTTTGATGAACCTGCCCGGCAGGTTTACGGGACCAGTGAATCTCGGAAACCCGGTTGAAAAAACCATAATCGAACTCGCAAAAACTATTATCGATCTCACCGGTTCCCGCTCAAAGCTCGTATTTAAACCCCTTCCTACCGACGACCCGGTGAGGAGAAAACCGGATATTAAGCTGGCGAATAAAAAGCTCGATTGGGCTCCCGAGGTCGATCTCGAAACGGGGCTCAGAAAAACAATCGAGTATTTCGATGAGTTTCTCCGTTCGGGTAAAGGAAAGAGTCTTGTCCTTACAAAAGGAAAACAAGCGCAAGGGAAATGGAAAAAAAAGAAATTGAACGATATGCCGCTAAAGAAATCCGCGTCAGGCGCGTCTTGACGGTTTAATCGGCCGAGGCCCACGGGATTCAACGCCGATTAAACATGTCGGTTGATTGTCCGTGAGAATAAATTCACTATTAGGGAAATGAGTCAGATTCATCCAAAAATTAGTCTGGGTATGCCCGTTTTTAACGGAGAAAATTACATAGAGCCTGCTATACGCTCGATCCTGGATCAAACTTATTCCGATTTCGAGCTTGTTATTTCCGACAATGCATCAGGAGACCGCACGGAGGAGATATGCCGTGACTACGCGGGAAAAGACAGTCGGATTCGATATTACCGTAATGATTCAAATGTTGGCGCCGCGAGGAACTTTAACCGTACCGTGGAACTCGCGAAAGGTGATTTTTTCAAGTGGGCGGCACATGACGATACGCTCGCCCCGGAGTATCTGGAGAGATGTCTTCAGGTGCTGGAACAGGACGAGTCTCTGATACTTTGCTTCCCAAAAACTATTCTGGTGGATCACCGCGGAGATAAAGTGGGTAAATACGAAGTAAGTATGAAAAATATTTCTTCCGCCAGACCGGAGCTCAGATTCCGAGACCTCATACTAACCAGTCACTGGGGAATCGAGATTTTCGGACTATTCAGAAAGAGTGCTCTGGATTCTACTGCGCTTCTTGCCAGTTTTCCCGGATCGGACAGGACGTTTATGGCGGAGCTGAGCTTGGAAGGGCGATTTTATGAAATTCCGGAGTACCTGTTCTATTCGAGGGACCATCCCGAAAGGTCGACCAGGACAGGCACTGTGCACACACGCGCAAGCTGGTGGGACACGAGAAATGCCGGCAGTAAAGTGTTTCCGCACTGGAAACTCTATTACGAGCTTCTCAGGATTGTTAATAATGCCCGGTTAATGCCGGGAGAGCGGGCAGCATGTTACATGTGTCTTGCAAGGTGGCTCACATTGAGTTTCAACGCGGTGTTAATGTTGATGGACCTCGCTATAGCGGTAGAGCCGAGATCCTGGAAGTTTGCTTACGGGGTTAAAAAGAAACTCTCAAGAAAGAGAAAAAAAGCGGTCATGGATAAGAAAGATGATTTAATGTCCCGCAACCCGCAGTCTTAGCGCCGATAAGGCGGTAATAAATTTTAGAGAGCAAGATTCAAGGAGGGACAGGCTATGAAGGTGGCTATTCTCGCCGGAGGCCACGGATCGCGTCTGGCCGAAGAGACCGAGGTCAAGCCAAAACCTATGGTGGAGATTGGCGGACATCCTATACTCTGGCACATAATGATGCATTACGCGCATTACGGATATGACGAATTCGTTATCGCCCTCGGATACAAGGGTGAAGTGATAAAGAAATATATGGTCGATTACTGTTCTCTCAACAGCAACCTCAAGGTCAAGCTCAGAACAGGGGAGATTGAAGCAAACGGGGGCTACAAGCCCGACTGGACAGTAGAGCTTGTGGATACGGGTGTGCCCACTCAGACGGGCGGCAGGATCAAGCGTCTCGCGCCTTTCATAGGCAATGAAACATTCATGCTGACCTGGGGTGACGGAGTATCCGATGTGAATCTGCACGATCTTCTGGAATTTCACCGTTCGCACGGAAAGCTCGCCACTATGACGGCCGTGCGGCCCCCCGCCCGTTACGGCCACCTCGAGCTGAACGGAAGCCGGGTTCTGGTCTTTTCAGAAAAACCGCAAGCCGGGGAAGGATGGATTAACGGGGCGTTTTTTGTGCTTGAGCCCGAGGTCTTCGATTACATAGACGGGGATGAGACCGTATGGGAGCAGGAACCGCTTGAGCGGCTCTCGCGGGACGGTCAGTTAATGGCGTACAAGCACACTTCCTTTTGGCAGTGTATGGATACTTTGCGGGAGAAACATCTGCTTGAAAAGATGTGGCAGAGCGGAAATCCGCCGTGGAAAATATGGAGGTAATTATATGCGGGTATTAGTCACAGGACACAGAGGATATATAGGCGCCGTTTTGGTGCCGATGCTTTTACAGGACGGACATGAGGTCGTCGGCCTGGACAGCGATCTGTATGAGAGATGCAACTTCGGCGATTTCAATTCTGATGTTCCATCTATCAGAAAAGACGTAAGGGATATTGAGCTTTCCGATCTTGAAGGATACGACGCTGTAGTTCACCTGGCCGGTCTGTCAAATGATCCGCTCGGAGATTTGAATCCCCGGTTGACGTATGAGATAAATTATATGGCGTCTCTTAATCTGGCGCGATTAGCGAAAACAGCCGGAGTCAGGCGTTTCGTCTTTTCATCGTCCTGTAGTAATTACGGGGCCTCGGGTGACAATATGATAGACGAGCAAGCTGAATTTAATCCGGTTACTCCGTACGGCTGTTCCAAAGTATTCGTAGAAAGGGACGTTTCCCTCCTTGCGGACTCGGGCTTCAGCCCGACATTCCTGAGAAACGCGACCGCTTACGGTTTATCGCCGCGCCTTCGTTTCGATCTTGTGTTGAATAATCTTGTCGCTTGGGCTTTTACCACAGGGCAGGTTCATCTGAAGAGCGACGGGACTCCGTGGCGTCCGATCGTCCATATCGAGGATATATCGCTCGCCTTTTTGGCCGTATTAAACGCGCAGCTCGATTTAGTTCACAACGAATCCTTTAATGTAGGGATTACCGAGGAAAATTATCAGATACGGGAACTGGCGGACATTGTGAAGGAGACCGTTCCGGGCTCGCGGATTGAATTCGCGGAAGGTGCGGGTCCCGACAAGCGGTGCTACAGGGTGGATTGCGGGAAGTTGCAGCGTACCCTACCTCAATACAAACCAATGTGGAACGCCCGCCGGGGCGCCAGGCAATTGTACGAAGCCTATAAAGAAATCGGTCTTAAGCTTGAGGATTTCGAGGGTAGGAGATACAGGCGGATTGACCATATAAAAGAGCTCATATCTAGCGGTAAATTGAATTCCGATTTACGGTGGGAGGAAAATTCGGCGCTAAAAACAGCTGTGGCGGCGGAGTAAGAGTGATGGTGTACGAAGAAATTCAACAATGCCGCTCATGCGGTCATAAGGAACTCGATCTTGTGATCTCCTTCGGCGAGACGCCTCTTGCCGATCGTCTTCTTACAGGTGATCAACTGGAAGACCCGGAACTGAAGGTGCCTCTGGATCTTGTTTTTTGTCCACACTGTTCACTTGTTCAGATTACTGAGACGGTTTCACCCGAAATTCTGTTTTGTCAGGATTACCCTTATTTCTCCTCCACGTCGGACTCGCTCCTGCGTCATTCGAGGGAGAACGCGTTAGAGCTCATTTCATCCAGGAGCCTTGATTCGAAGAGCCTGGTGATTGAGGTCGCGAGCAATGACGGTTATATGCTCAGAAATTTTGTGGAAAATGAAATCCCGGTTATTGGAATTGATCCAGCGGAAGGCCCGGCAGGCTCAGCTGAAAAGGCGGGTATCCCGACGCTTTGTACATTTTTTGATAAAAATCTCGCAAATACCTTTTCCAAAAAAAATATGTTTGCAGATGTCGTGATCGCAAACAACGTGCTCGCTCATGTGGCCGACCTGAACGGATTTGTGGAAGCGATGGGAACAATCTTGAAAGATGACGGTGTGGCTGTGATCGAAGTTCCGTATATAGAGGACCTGATTCAGAAATGTGAGTTCGATACAATCTATCATCAGCATCTTTGTTACTTTTCCGTGACAGCGCTCGACAAATTATTCAGTAACCGGGGGCTTTATCTTAACAGTGCCAGAAGGCTTTCAATACATGGAGGGTCTCTCAGGCTCTTTGTGGAAAAGCGGCAGTCGCCGGATGAAAGTATTACACAACTTTTGAGTGAAGAGAGGGTGGCGGGGATGGACAGGTTGGCCTACTATTCACGCTTTGCCGACCGTGTAAGCGAGGTCAAAGAGTCACTCTCCCAAATGCTGGCTGAGCTGAAAGCGAAGAGTTCGAGCCTGGCCGCTTACGGCGCGGCAGCCAAAGCGACTACGCTTCTCAGTTACTGTGGCATAGACGGTAATTATCTGGATTTTATCGTGGATCTGAATTCATTCAAACACGGCAGATACATGGGCGGGAACCACTTGCCCATATTGCCTACTCAAAAATTACTGGAAGCGATGCCGGATTTCGTATTGCTTCTGGCCTGGAACTTTGCGGAAGAGATACTGGGACAGCAGGAAGCATACAGGCAAAGAGGGGGGAAGTTCATTATTCCTATCCCCTATCCGTCTATCGCTTAACGGAAGAAAACGTAATATGCATGTACCGGAATTTCGTAGATTATTCAGAAGAGGGTCGGCCAAAATATTGAGCTATATCTCGGGGGCGAATTTGATTAAAGGAACCCCTGAGGGGCTTGGGTTTGATGAGCTTGACGAGTTATGTAAATCCGGCGTTGGCAATCCCTTACAATCTGTCTCTTACTGCGCTCTTTCGGGATGGAAAAAATCCGGCGCTTTTAGATTGCTGCTTCAAACGGAGGCGGGAGATAAATGGAGTATAATCTATAAAAACGCCCTTTACCGGCAGGACATAATCCCCGCGCTGAATAGTTTTCCGATAAATCCGGGACCCCCTGAATATAGAATATACAGCAGGGCAGAGGGAGGGATTACAAAATATCTGCCTAAAATTTACATGTGCCGTGAGGTAATCTCCGGGCTGCATTACAAGTATTTAATGGAGGATTTGAACAAGCATTACAGACCTGCCCGTAATAAAAAAGACATCCTGTACATAGCTTCAGAGTTAGCCGAATTGTACGATAAAATCGGAGAATGCAATTACAGTTTGAGTGAAAATTTATTTATTATTTATGATAGAGATTTATCTTCAAGGCTTAAAACCTATATTATAGAGGGACTTGAACGGTATACTGGCGCGACAAAAACGAGTGCTGTTTCCACCCTTTGTGATAATTGGGAGGGGATTTCTTCCTTGTACGACGAAAAATATGAATATTCCGGTTTAAACACCATAATACACGGTGACTCTAACCTCGCGAATATACTCGTACATAAACAAAATGACGGCACAATAAAGTTTATCGACTGGGAATGGGCGGGGATCGGGCTTCCGCATCAGGATCTGGCCTCTCTTCTTAAAAGGGCGAGACCGGAGGTTGAGGAAGCCGCGCTTGAAATTTTCTCAAAAAACGATCGCAGCCTTTCTGCCGGAGAACATCAAAGACTGTATGAGGTCTGTCAGCTGGAGCGCGGCCTGATAGATTGCGCCTTTTTGGCGAATCAGGTTGCCGGTTCAGCCGACAAAACGAAAATAGACATCAAAGGCTACATCGAAGATTCAGCCTTGAGAGCAGTAGAGGCTTATAATAGACTGAGCCGGGGTTTATAGCGTTTAACCGCAGTACAACTACTGCAAATTCCAAAGGGATTTAATAACACATCATGTATGAAAACGATGAATTCGAGCTCTGGAATTTAGCCCCTGACAGTACGGCGGTAACCGGAGCCCAAAATATATTTAACATTCTGGGCAGGATAAAGCACCCTGAGAAGATTAAAAAAATAACGTATTCTATCAACGGCAGCCCCGAGAGAGCGGTATTTTTTAAGTACCTGAAAAATAATTCCGAGAGGCTAATGAAGGCAGGTGATTTTAACATTGATACCGTGGTGCTTGAGGACCTTCTTCCGGAAAACCGTATGGGATTCAGACTAGACCTGGGTTCGGAGGAAAAGGAGTATCACCTCAATTTTCCAAGTCGTTTGAGCAGTGAGACAATCCCTCGTTACAGACTCGATTTGTCCGACGCGAGTTATCCTCATGAGGTCGGGCAGATAGTTGACGGCAGGTGGTTTTGCGGAAGGGACGAACGCTCGGAGCCCTGTATTGAGATTCTGAAAAAAGACGCTGGACTGGACAGAATAATTCTTTTCGGACGCCGCGACTGGACTTCAGGTTATGAAATTACGGCGAGGCTTTGTGTTACTTCCTGGACTCATATTACACACAACGTAGGATTGCTCTTTAAGTGGAATTCACATCTGCAGGGCGACGGCAGTTGCCTGCCGGCTCAGTGGTCCACGGGGCTTGGTTACTATTATTCACTTTCACGGGGACTCAGAATTCGTCTCGGTCAGAATGTGCACTTCGATAATAACGGTACCAAGCAAGGAGATTACATATTAAAGGAAAGACCTCTTTCGCATTACTATTATCTCAAAGGAAAAATGCTTAAAACCTACCGAGGAGTGCTGAAACTGATAAAACCTGACTCCCTGGCAGCCTTAAACCCTTTTTCACAAATCGTTCCCGGAAGAAATTATCTGTTCAGGATGCTTGTTCACCCTGAAAGGTATGAGCTTACTGTCTGGGAAGAACGAAAGAAGAAGCCCTCGCCGCAGCTGGTCGCTGATAAACCTCCTGAAATCCTTTCCGGGGGTGCTGTCGGAGTAATCGCGTATAATTGCGGTGTGAGAATCTATAATTTCGATGTCTCTCCGTTATAAATACGAAAATGTGAGCCGGTTATGAAACTTAATAAACCTGTAAAATTCAAACGTCCGGAAGGGCTGACTTGCCGCCGTTATATCTTTGCCGCGGCGGTGATTTGCTTATTATTAACTGGAAGCCTCTCCGAAGGAGAAGAATTTCTCCAGCCTTCGGGGGCCAAGTACGTAATTTTAATGATCAGCGACGGCTGGGGGATAAAACACATAGAGGCGACTGGTAAATACACCGGACGCGCTCCGGCATATCAATTCTGGGACCCATACTGGATGTCAACCTATCCCGCGGGCGGCGGCTACGACCCCGAGCTCGCATGGTCGGATTTCGATTATGTCAAAAGAGGGCCGACCGACAGCGCAGCGTCGGCAACCGCAATGTATACCGGCACAAAAACTAAGTCGTCGATGTTAGGCGTATCGCTCGACGGTGAACGCCTGTATTCAATCGCGGAAAAAGCCAGAATGTTCAATATGGCCGTGGGAGCGGTAAGCACTGTGCAAATATCACACGCAACTCCCGGGGCCTGGTACGCGCATAATGATTACAGATTTAATTCATACGCGATTGCCGAGGAGGGTTTGTTCGGGGATCCACATGCAACGTACGACGAATGGGACTGGAATGAGAGGGCCAGGTATCTTGGTCAAAAGGTTTTTAAAAGGGTGCCGAGGTCGCGGAAGGTATTCAAGGATTTATATACCGGAGACCGCGGCCCGTCAGACCCTATAGACGTTTTAATAGGCGCTGACGGTCTTGGCCACTCGGGTGAGAGCTACCTGAACGATTACATTCGCGGCAGGCTCCGGAATGAAAGCTCTGAGCCGGATAAACACACACTGATTGAGAGCGTCGACGGAAAAGATAACGGAGCGCGTTTAATCCGGACGGCTGAAAACGAAAATATAACCAAACTCGTGGGTTTGTTCGGACACAGCTACCGTTTAGCCGATGGATCAGGACGTAATCTTGACAATCCGACGCTTGCTGAAATGACCACGTCTGCTCTAACAGTTCTCGCCCGCAACCCCCACGGTTTCGTATTACTTATAGAGGGCGGGGCTGTCGATTACGCGGGGCACGATAACGACATGAACCTTATGATAGGGGAACAGATTGATTTCGATGAAGCGGTTCAGGCCGTGGTTGACTGGGTTGAAAACCCTTCTAACGGAAGCGACTGGGAAAACACTCTTGTAATCGTTACGGGAGACCACGAATCAGGCTACCTGACCGCAGGGCCCGGCGTGTTTCCTGATCAGCTGCTTGGTGAGGTGAGCGACAGAACCATATCTCTTGAGAAAGAGGTTGATAACAGCGACTGCCGCGCCAGCTGGGAAGACGGAAATGAGAACAATACTATAGACTCGGGCGAGACCGTTTTCTGGGTCTGGAATACGTGCCGGAATTCGGCACACACAAATAACCTCGTACCACTGTATGCCAAAGGATTGAATTCCGAACTGTTCGCAACTTTTGCGACAAAGTCAGACCCTGTGCGCGGCTCGTACATCGATAATACCGATGTTCATAAAGTTATGGATACCGTACTATCGCCTCCGGTAATAACAGACGATACGGGAACGGAAATGGTCTTGATTCCCGCGGGTGAGTTCCGGATGGGTTGTAACAAGGACGAATATTCTTACTGTCAGGATTACGAGAATCCTCTTAGGCTTGTCCATGTAGATTCTTACGCGATTGACAAGACGGAGGTAACAGTAGCGCAGTACGGCGAGTGCGTCAAAGCCGGTCGCTGCAAAAGCGACAATCTCAATCTGCCCGAGTTTAGAGGTTCGGAAAGACCGGAGCTGTCATTTCAATGTAACTGGGGAAAGAAAGGAAAAGAGAGTCATCCGATCAATTGCGTGGATTTGTCTCAGGCTGAAGCATATTGTCATTGGGCCGGAAAGCGATTGCCGACTGAGGCGGAGTGGGAAAAGGCGGCAAGAGGAACCGACGGAAGAATTTATCCGTGGGGAAATAATGATTTTAACGGAAAGAAAGCTCTAGCAAATCTAGGGGATGAAGAGGCGAAACGTAATAACCCCAAACTGGATACCGTTAAAGGTTACAATGACGGTTTTTACACAACCTCGCCCGTGGGCTCTTTTCCACAAGGGGCCTCCCCTTACGGTGTTTTGGACTTGGCGGGAAATGTTTGGGAATGGACGGGAGATATATGTGATTTTGAGATAAAACGCAGTATTAAGGGTCGTATTAAAAATTTCATCTCCCGTATTATTTCGACGGGCGAGGAAGCTATGAGCAATGACTACAGCCGCGAGGATTCCCTCTGTGTCCGCGGCGGTTCATGGAAAAATGCGCCTTCACGTGTAAGGGTATATCATCGGGCCAAGGATATTCCCAATGAAAGGTTTGGAAACACCGGTTTCAGATGCGCCCGCTAATTTGTGTTCTTTTTTTGTAGCATAGAGCCGGTATATTGTCTCGCCTCTATAAAACCAGAAACCGTATAAAAATTCCAGAAATATTGAGCAGGAAATATTGAAATTAAATAAAATTGTTAAACTTATCCTGACAATTACAATTTTAGCTTTATTCGGGGCGCATTGCGGGGAGCCGGAAGGCGAGATAAGCAGATGGCTTAATCTATCAAGCAAACACGGGGACCTTCCCGAGCCCGGTCCGTCCACTCAGCAGACAGCCAGTTTAGTCCTGGATGTGGATAAAGACGGACTGAATGACTTTGTAATAGGGAGCCGAGAAAACGGGTCTTCCGTTTATTGGTATAAACGCGAAGCAGTCGGGTGGAAGAAATATATGATTGAGAAAGACACTCTTCCCGTGGAGGCGGGAGGGGCATTTCACGACATCGACCGGGACGGAGATCCTGATATTGTTTTCGGGGCGGACGCGTCGGATAACAAAATGTGGTGGTGGGAGAACCCATATCCGGATTTTGATCCGGAGCTTTCATGGAAAAGGCATGTAATAAAAAATTCCGGCGCAAACAAACATCACGACCAGGTGTTCGGAGACTTCGACGGCGACGGGGAGGTGGAACTCGTCTTCTGGAATCAGGGAGACAACAAGCTTTTTTTGGCTGAAGTTCCCCCAGAGCCTGAAAATACCGAACCCTGGCCGTATACTGCAATTTTCACAAGCGAGTCCGAGTCGGAGGGCCTTTTCTCAGCAGATATTGACCTTGACGGAAAACAGGATATTGTCGGAGGTGGACACTGGTTTAAGCACCTGGGGGGAGATAATTTTGATCCTCAAACTATAGATAAGAATCAGGTGTTTTCACGGGTAGAGGCGGGACAATTAATTAAGGGAGGGCCGCCGGAAGTGGTTTTTGTCATAGGAGACGGCGTGGGACCGTTGAAGTGGTACGAGTGGAAGAATGGCGGGTGGAAAGGTCATGATCTTCTGAAGTTTGACGTCTATCACGGTCACTCGCTTGAGATCGAGGATATGAACGGCGACGGCAATTTGGATATTTTCGCTGCGGAAATGAGGCCTGACGGCAATAATGAAGACGCTAGAATGTGGATTTTCTACGGTAACGGTAAAGGAGATTTTAAAAAGCGGGCTATTTCCGTCGGATTCGGCAGCCATGAGTCCAGGGTGAGTGATCTGGACGGTGACGGCGATCTCGATATTTTGGTCAAACCTTACAATTGGGACACCCCGCGTATAGACGTCTTGCTGAATAGCTGGGACTGGAAACGCCGTGTGGTGGACGCGGGCAAGCCTTCAATAGGCGTATTTATCACATCCGCTGATCTGAATAATGACGGAAGGAAAGATCTTGTCACGGGAGGTTTCTGGTACAGGAATCCCGGCAGGATTAATGGGAAGTGGAAGCGTATTCCGATCGGCGATAGGTTCAATAATATGGCTTCGGTTTATGACTTTGACGGTGACGGGGATATGGACATACTGGGGACGGAAGGCGAAGGCTCCAGTCCTAATTCCGATATGCTATGGGCTGAAAACGACGGTTCTGGGAATTTTAAGATACATACAAACATACCCCCCGGGGATGGTGATTTTCTTCAGGGCGCAGCCGTTGACCGTTTTCAAGGTGAAAGCCTCCAGATTGCCCTGTCGTGGCACGAGGATGGAAAGGATATTCAGCTTTTGACTGTTCCTGATAATCCTGCCGATAGCCGGTGGAGAATCTCGACTGTACCCGGTTTTTCACAGAATGAGGCTTTGAGTGCAGGAGATATAGACCGGGATGACGATCAGGACTTGCTTCTGGGTACCAAATGGCTCCGGAATGACGGTTCGTCATGGGAGGAGATGACGATAATCGAAACAGATGACGCTCCCCCTGACCGCAATCTTCTTGTGGATATTAATCAGGATGGGAGGCTCGACGCCGTGGTCGGGTACGAGGCGGTCAGCAAACCCGGAAAGCTCGCGTGGTATGAGCAAAAAGGCGATGCTTCAGCTCCTGAATGGGAGGAGCACCTGATCGGGATTATAACCGGGCCCATGAGTCTCGATGTGGGAGATGTTGATAAAGACGGGGATACGGACGTGGTGGCCGGTGAGCACAATATAGACGAGCCTTCAAGAGCCAAGCTCTACTTTTTTGAGAATAAGGACGGCGGCGGGACCAAATGGAGCAGTCATATTATACATATGGGCGATGAGCATCACGACGGCGCTCAGCTTGCCGATATTGACGGCGACGGGGACCTCGATGTTATCTCAATAGGCTGGACGCACCGGAAAGTAATTATTTATGAGAATAAGTCGCTACAATAAATTCTTCAGATTATACCAATAATCTCAGATTTGTTCAGTCAATAAAAGTTATTGACATATAGTAAACGCGTTTTTATATTTAGCGGAAAGATTATTTAAAACGTTCGTCCGGGTAAAGGTAGTGGATGACGAGAAAAATCAAAATGAAAATTTTGTGACTAAGAATATATGAATACTACTAATGCAATAGAGTCCACTTCTACAGATATAATTAATGATAACAGGAAGTTATGTCAAGGGTTTTTTCTTGTTGTGATCTTGAATTGTGAAGAGTGGAATATGCATGAAATCCGCTAAGATACTTAAAACTTTACTCGCCATTTTAATTATATTGGTAGTCCTGTTCGCTATATGCGAAGGGCTCATCAGGGTCTATCTCCACTACAACACAGTTTATGATATAGAGATGACCCGCTACGCAATGAACGTAAAGGAGGACTCGGAGAATCCAAAGATAGGGCACGTACACAAACCCGGGAGCGAAATTGAGCTCATGGGTGTAAACGTGTCAATAAATTCAGACGGGCTCAGGGACAGGGAATATCTAAAAGAGAGGAGGGATGCTTACAGGATAATATTCCTCGGAGACTCGTTAACGTTCGGCTGGGGGGTCGAGCAGGAAGGCACGTTCCAGTACGTACTTGAAGAGGAGATCGGTAGAGCCGCGCCAACCGAGATCATAAACTTCGGCACCGGGAACTATAACACGGAGCAGGAAGTAAACCTGTTTTTCGAAAAGGGGGTTGAATACAATCCCGACAAGGTGGTGCTCTTTTACTTCATTAACGACGCCGAAGCCACATCCGAGAAATCGGGTCTCTGGTTCCTCGGCCACTCGCACCTTATATCCTTTTACTGGTCCAGGATCAACTCTCTTATGAACAACATTTTCGCCTCAAAGAGCTTTAAGGATTATTATACTGCCCTTTACATGGACGATCAGGAGGGGTGGATAAATTCGAAAAAGGCCATGATTGAGCTCAGGGACTATTGCCTTGAGAACGGCATCGCGTTCCAGGTGGTGCTCCTGCCCGAGCTCCATGATACGGATAACCTTATATTCAGAGAAGTATATGATAAAGTATCTCTTTTTCTACAGCAGAGCGGAATAGAGTACATGAGTCTGGCAAAGCTATTCTCAGACTATGGGGATCAAATGGAACTCTGGGTTAGCTACGACGACGCTCACCCCAATAAGCTCGCCCATGGTATTATTGCCGAATCCTTAGTTGAATTTATTTCTAAAAAGGAGACAAATTAGTGCTGGGTAAATTCTTCTCCAAATACAAAAACTACCTTATAGCTGCCTTCGCAGTTTTCGTCGTCCTCACCGTGCTTCTGATTGTTCTTTCTTCAGGGCCTCAGAGGGGAGCGTTTAATTACCAGATATTCTAGCGCTTATTCCATTATAATGGCTTATGATGTAGCTATAGAGGACAGTTTCCACTAACTTCTGGAGGACAGGATGAATTGGAAGAAAGATAAGCACTGGAACGAATAAGGTCATTTACAGCGGCAACAGGATTATACGAACTTCTAAAACCCCACTTATGCAAGCAATAGGTGCTTAGCTTACGTTCTGCAGTGGTTTCCTTTATTTATACTCTGTTCTGGTAAACAAGTTTTGCAATAGAAATTTGTTAGAAGGGAAAAAAGCTTTTGACCGATATTACGTAAGGGAAGTTCCTTTTTTCTCGCTCTGCACTCTTTTTCTATGTTTAGCGGAAATCTTTGTAAATATTGACTGAACTTTCGGCTTCGATAGTAATGACTTTTAATTGAAATTATTAGAATGAAAATGGCCGGAGTTAATTAATATGCAGAAAAATAGGAATACATTGTCCAGGACTGTTCTGGTTTCCTTAATCTTTATAATTATTACGCTAATCTTTACATTGTTTTTTGCTGAAATTGTCTTGAGATTTTATCATTATGGACGATTTTCGATTGTTAAGAACAATAATTCTAGCCGTATAAAGCTTAATCGTTATGACGAAGAACTGGGCTGGACTAATATTCCCAATTTTGAAGGATATCTCTCAGATCCAAAAGAAGGATTCAACGGATTTGTTAAATTCGATGAAAATGGAATTAGAGTGAACGATAATGACTTTAATGCTGAGGGTGAAGCGATATTAATGGTTGGTGGCTCTGTAACTGGCGGTTTTGAAGTTGACAACAACGAAACATATTCAGCTGTTCTGGAAAGGCTATTTTTCGAAAATGGTTGCAATTATCGAGTTTATAACGCTGGGGTAAATGGCTATGGAACGGACCAATCATTGTGGCTCTTAGAGAGACTGTTAAATATTGTCAAACCAAAGTACGTTATTTATATGTTTAGCAGTGATGACTTCGTAGATAATAGAAGTATTAAAATATCGAATACTTTATGGGGAAAACCAGCATTCGCATTCAGTAACGAAGAACTTATTTTGGTGAACAGACCTTCGAAAAAATTTGAGATTTCTTATTACGCCTATATTAAATATACAGATGATGGCTATGATATTACGCAGGGATACATTAATGAAACGCAGCTGTCGATAAGGACGTTTATCAAAAACAATTTTGCTTTGTATTATCCCTTAAGAAATATCTATACATACTTCAAAATTTCTCCAGAGAATCGTATGGAGAAAGAAGTTAGACATGAAGACTTCCAGGTTCTGGAACTTATTTTAAAAAGCATGAAAAAAGACGGTATCGAATTACTTGTTACATCCAAAACAGATAAAAGTGATGAAGAATATATTGATGATTTGATAAGAATATCGGATAAACTGAAAATAATGTACCTAAATATATTGCCGTATTTCCCTGAAGACCCGGCAAATTATCGTTGGAAAAACGACGGACACTGGAATGAGAAAGGTCATCTCCAAGCAGCAACAGCGTTATATGAACTTCTAAAACCCCGCTTGTGCAATAAGGAGACGGACATCAGTCTCACGCAAGAGTAGATTCATGAACGATATTAGTCAAAAATTATATCACCGAGCTATTTTTTCAAACATAAAAATATTTAGGTGAATAAGGTCTCAAATATTATGTCAAGATTTGCAGCAATAAGTGAACATTTTAAAGAGGTGGATAAGCAGAGGAGAAATTGTCATAACCGGCGGAATAATATAAAGTTCCAGGATTCCAGCCTTTATAATTTTATGTGTGTACCGGAGGAATGTGTCGTATGTCATTCCTAAAAGGTATAACCAATAGAATGGGCATAGCCGGGGAGCTCCTTCAGTTTTTTCTTCAGAACAAGTGGTGGTGGATCACTCCGATGCTTCTTATACTTCTCCTTTTCGGATTCCTTATCATTTTCGCACAGGGCTCTGCCGTGGCTCCTTTTATATATACGTTGTTTTAGTAAATAGATCTTAGAGACTGAATTTCTTTAAGATAAAGGAAACGTCACAATTCCATATAATTATTTTTATAGAGAGATCGTAACAGGATTTGAGTGATACCGATTATATCGGCTGGCTTATTATCTGCATGATAAGTCTCAATACCCGTTACTTGCGTTAATGAACAATTTATACTTAGGCATTCTTATTTCTGCGGTCTTGAATTATGAGTGGAGGAATATACTTGAGTTCCGAAGTGCCAGGATTAATCGAACAAAGTGCCGCTGGAGAATATAAATGTCCAGGTTGCTACGGAGAATCGATCTCTGTATTTTACAGGGTCAAAGGCGTGCCGGTTCACAGCGTTTTGTTGCTTGAAACAAGGGACGAGGCAATAAACTATCCAACTGGGGATATTGCGCTCGGATTTTGCAGCTCATGCGGGTTTGTCTCGAATTACGCGTTTGACTCACAGCGTCATGAATATTCGTCGAAGTACGAGTCCTCTCAGGCTTTTTCCCCTACTTTTAACACTTTCTCCAGGCGACTGGCGGAGCTTCTGATAGGGCGGTACGGGCTTCATAAAAAAAATATTGTAGAAATAGGCTGCGGGCAGGGCGAATTTATCAGTCTCCTGGCACAGCTCGGAGGTAACCACGGCATCGGTTTCGACCCGGCTTACGAGGGCTCTAGAAGCTATAACATCACGGAACCTCCCTCTAACGTAACTATTATTTCCACAAGCAATGAAGGACCCCTGGACAGAGACCATCCGGATTCATGTGACGGATGCGTAACTTTTGTAAGTGATTTTTATGGAGAGAAATATCGAATGGAGGATACTGACTTTCTATGCTGCAAGATGACCCTCGAGCATATACAGGATACTTCAAATTTTATAAAAGATGTCAGGAATTCGTTGGGGAAAGGAAGTGAGACCATAGTCTTTTTTCAGATACCCGAATTCACACGCATTCTGGATGAGCTTGCGTTTTGGGATATTTACTATGAGCATTGCTCGTATTTTGCCCCCGGACCGCTGGCACGTCTCTTCCGTAGCCGCGGGTTTGAAGTAACTGACGTATGGACTGATTATGACGATCAGTACCTGATGATTGAGGCCTGCATTAATGGAAACGGAAACGCCGATCGGCCCGCACCTGAAAATGATATTGAAAATCTCAGGAACAAAATAGACTGCTTCTCAAAAAATTACGGGCAAAAGCTGGATGCATGGAAGGGCCGTCTAAATGAGATCAGGGAGAAAAATCTTAAAGCGGTTCTGTGGGGATCGAGCTCAAAAGGTGTTTCGTTCCTCACGACACTAAAGATTCCATATAGTGAGCTGGAATATGTAGTGGACATAAATCCCTACAGGCAGGGGAGCTATATGGCGGGAACCGGGCAGGAAATCGTCTCTCCCGGGTTTTTGCGGGACTACAGGCCCGATGTTGTGATTGTTATGAATCCGATTTATTTGACGGAAATAAGAGAGCAGCTCGCAAGTATGAAATTAAGCCCCGAAATTATAACGGTCAACGATATATAGAAGTCTTTCCCGGATAAAAATTCGCGTTTTCAATGATTAAATAATGATTGATAATGAAAGGGCTTACTGTTTAGATTGTGAGTGTGTTTTATAATCCGCACACCCTGAAACGGTAATACTTTTCAACTGCGGATTTGGCATATTTAAACTGACCCCGTGATCCGGTGGGATATGAAAACGGATTTAACGTCCGGTGGCAGGGGCAGTCCGAAAAACAAATTTATACAGGTAAAAAATAACATGGCTATTAATTGTCCTATATGTGAGTCGTCGAATCACTCCGTATTCCTTTCAATCAGCGAGGTGCCCGTTCACTGTAACCTGATTTGCTGCCAGTACGGTGAGGCCTTAAATGTTGTCAGGGGTGATATTGATTTGGCATTATGCAGGAAGTGCGGCCATGTGTTTAATGCGGCTTTCAATCCCGCTCTTATGCGATATTCGGGAAGTTACGAGAATTCTTTGCATTTTTCCGAAAGGTTCAGAGAGTATACCGATTGGCTGGCAGAACAGTTAATTGAGCGTCATTCTCTTAATGACAAGAAAATCGCTGAAATAGGCTGCGGGCAGGGAGACTTCCTGAAACTGGTTTGCAAGAGGGGCGGGAATGAGGGAATCGGTTTTGATCCGGGTTACAGGGGAGAGCTTGACTCCGAGGGAAATAACCATGCTGTCAGGATCATTAAAGAATTTTATTCCGATCAATTATCCGAATCACAAGTAGACTTTATTATTTGCAGGCATGTACTTGAGCACATTTATGATCCCAGAAATTTTCTGGATCATATTAATCGGACGGTTGACAATAATCAAAATACAAAATTATTTTTCGAGGTTCCAAGTTTGTTGTGGACTCTCCGTGATTTTTCAATCTGGGATATCATATACGAGCATTACTCTTATTTCAGCTCCTATTCGCTAAGCCGGCTTTTTTCCGGATGCGGTTTCTCCGTTCACGCGATATACGAAACTTACGAGAAACAGTTTCTTTGTATCGAGGCTTCTAAATCCGCGCATCAGAATGGAAATTTCAGACTCGACGATAACTGCGTCGGAGAGCTTCTCAATTACACAGGTGATTTTACACAGAGATTTCAAAACAAAATAGCCGAATCAAAAAACTTTTTAACGAATTCTATACGAGATAAAAAGAAAGTTGTTTTATGGGGCGCAGGCTCTAAGGGGGTTACTTTCTTGAACATATTGAATATTAAAGATCAGATTCGTTATGTGGTGGATATTAATCCCCGAAAACAGGGAAAATATATTGCCGGCACGGGACAGGAAATAGTAAACCCGAAATTACTGAAAGATTACAAACCGGATTATATAGTTGTGATGAACCCGATCTACTTAAATGAAATTAAAAAATATGTGCGGGATGAACTGGGCTTATCCGGTAAACTATTGGCTGTATAATATTTGAATCCCTTATTGGAAGTTGCAATTTACATATAGATCCCCTTTAGTTTTAATATTTGGGATCAATCCTCAAATTCATGATCTAACGGAGTCGCGAATGAAAAAGGCACTTATAACTGGAATTACGGGACAGGACGGTTCGTACCTCGCTGAATTCCTGATGTCCAAAGGATATGAAACTCATGGTCTGATAAGAAGATCAAGCAGTTTTAATACCGAAAGGATTGACCACATTTATGTCGATCCGCACGAACCTGAAGCTCGACTGTACCTTCACTATGGAGATTTAAGCGATTCGAGCCAGATGACGAACATGATATACAAGATTGAGCCTGACGAGATATATCACCTGGCGGCGCAAAGCCATGTCAGAGTGAGTTTCGATATGCCGGAGTACAGTAATAACATTACCGGGCTCGGTACCGTAAGAATACTCGAATCCATAAGAAGGAGCGGCATCAAATGCCGTTTTTACCAGGCGTCGAGCAGTGAGATGTTCGGTGCCTCACCCCCGCCGCAGAACGAATCTACGGTGTTCCAGCCCAGAAGCCCTTACGCGTGCGGGAAGCTCATGGCTCACTGGACGGCAGTGAACTACAGGGACGGTTATGATATATTCGCCGTAACCGGAATACTCTTTAACCACGAGTCTCCCAGAAGGGGAGAAACATTCGTAACAAGAAAAATAACAAGGGCCATAGCCAACATACTGAGGGAGCGGCAGCAGTACCTCTTTCTCGGAAATCTGGAGCCTACGCGTGACTGGGGGTACGCCCCCGAGTATGTAGAAATCATGTGGAAGATGCTTCAGCAGGATACTCCTCAGGATTTTGTAATCGGGACTGGCGAAACTCATTCGGTACAGGAGTTCGTAGAGGAGGCTTTCTCCTACGTCGGGCTTGACTGGGAGAAATATGTTAAAACCGATCCGAACTATTTCAGGCCGACCGAGGTAGAAAGCCTGAAATCGGATCCCGGCAAGGCGAGAGATGTTCTGGGGTGGGACGTAAAAATCGGATTCAGCGACCTCGTTAAAATAATGATTGACGCTGATATGAGGGAAATGGGTCTCGAACCCGTAGGAGAGGGCGACAGAATACTAAAAGAAAAATTCCCCAATAGATGGTGGAAAAGGGATTGAGAATCTTATTGAATAGGGAGAACTCAGCTTCATTTATTTATTATTGTGATAAAGGTTAATTATGATGAAAGAATTAAGCTCAAAACGCATACTTTTAACAGGGGGCAGTGGGTTTCTCGGTTCCTGCGTCGTGGATGAACTTGTTTCTAGAGGAGTTCCGCGGGAGAATATAGTGATACCCCGCAGCGGAGACCTTGATTTGAGAAAGTGGGAGAACTGCCTGGCCGCCGTAAAAGATACGGACGTGGTGATACATCTCGCGGCTAAGGTAGGGGGCATAGGCTTTAACTTGAAGTTCCCCGGCGAGCTTTTTTATGATAATGCCATTATGGGCATACAGTTGATGGAAGCTTCCAGACAAGAGGGGGTGGATAAGTTCGTGGCTGTCGGTACCGTCTGCGCTTATCCGAAATTCACGCCGGTTCCTTTTAAAGAGGAGAATCTATGGGACGGGTACCCCGAGGAGACAAACGCACCTTACGGAGTGGCTAAAAAAGCCCTCCTGGTTCAGGCACAGTCTTACAGGAAGCAATACGGTTTTAACGCCATATATCTGGTACCTGTAAATCTCTACGGCCCGGGCGATCATTTTGATCCGGAGGACGCTCATGTAATTCCGGCGCTTATTTTGAAGTTCTTCGACGCAAGGCAAAGGGGGCTGGAGAAGGTTCTTGCCTGGGGGACGGGCAGCCCGTCAAGGGAATTCCTCTACGTAAAAGACGCGGCGCGTGGAATTGTCATGGCTACTGCGGGGTATGACAAAGGTGAACCCGTGAATCTGGGTTCCGGAGAGGAAATCAGAATTAGGGATCTCGTATATATGATAAAAGAGATGGTGGGTTATGAGGGAGAGGTTGAGTGGGATGCCACACGTCCCGACGGTCAGCCGAAAAGAAAACTGGATGTATCAAAAGCGAAAGAGGAGTTCGGTTTTGAATCCCGTACATCCTTCAGCGAAGGACTGGCCAAAACAATCGAGTGGTATAAAGAAAACAGGCTTGGATAATTAGCAATAAAATACTTCTTGGGCTTGATTCCTTTAATTCATTCTAATTAAAATTTATTCCCTGTTTCTTAATGAATACTTAAACACGGGGACAATTTTTTGTACCTTATAAAATAGTTTACGAAAAAAAAAGTAGGACTATAATTAATATGGGGTATTATTGAAATAACATAAATTAGTTTGCAGGCTGAAAAGGGCAAACCGTTAGAAATAACGGGACGCAAAGCTACTGGCCTAAGTCCTCGTACTCACTTTGTAACTCGAGTGCCATGAAGGATACGGCAGCAGAGTTGCCAGCATAGACAGAACCTCTTCACGTCTGCAATTTAAAGACTTGAGGAGGAACTGAATGTTCTTATCAGGCAGGGTATGTAATGCTGTAATAATAATCCTGATTGCTTTTTCCTTTAATTTTATCAGTCCGTATTTTTTAAACGCTGCGGAACTTATCCTTTCCTGGAAGGACAACTCAAACAACGAGGACGGATTCGATATCGAGCGCAGCTTGAGCGAGAACGGCCCCTTTCAGAGGATTGCGCGATTGGGTCCGAATTCAACTTCTTACAATGATTCGTCTATATCCCGCAATATCGAATACTGTTACAGAGTGACGGCTTTTAATGCATACGGCGGCTCATCGGGCGCGGCTGTTTGCGCTATCCATCCCCGGACGGGAGGCGATTCCAATACCATATTCGTGGGGCAGGAAGAAATTTTAATCTTTGATGATTTCGAGGGATACGGGACAGGTAAAGACCCCGCGAGTTGGAAGGATACCAGGAGGAATAACAGTTTTGTAGAAGATCCCGGGCTTTTTACAACGAAAGCGCTTGGAAATGAAATTGCTTTCGGAACGGAGTCCAGAGATACAAATATTCATTCCCACTACGCGGGCGAAGATGCCCTTAACTGGACGAATTACACATACACCGGAAGGATGTACATAACTAATAGAGGCGGAGGAATAGGGGTTACATTCTTTAGCAGGTACCCCGAGAAACGGGATATTTACTACCGCCTGAGAAGATATGCCCAGAGGCCTGAATTTCATATATCGGCGCACGGGACCTCTGTAAAAGGGGATACGGATTCAGGGGTTAAACCTTTTGCCAACAGATGGTACAGGTTCCGGATAGAGGTAGAAGATACGGTGACACGGACAAGTATAAGGGCTAAGGTCTGGCGGGAAGGAGAGAAAGAGCCTGACAGGTTTCAGATAGAGGCCTATGACGACAGTGTTACAAGGATAAACTCAGGCACTATAGGGGTTTGGACTATGGGGAGAGGGACAAAACTTTTCGACGACCTTGCGGTTTCATCTGTTGATACGGGTGTGCAGGCACGGCCTTTAAATAATCCCCCTGTCGCGGCTTTTGATATGGACCCGCCTGAATCCGCTGTAGTCGGGGAGCGTGTGTTTTTCGACGCGGGAGGGAGTTTCGACCCGGATGGCGAGCCTTTGAGCTATGCCTGGGATTTTGGCGACGGCTTTACCGAAACGGGGGAAACAGTTAATCACACCTACAGCGATCCGGGAACATACGATGTTACATTGACCGTGAGTGACGCCGGATTGTCAGATTCAATTACATCTCAGATTGCGGTTGATCTTACCGTGAATTCCGTTCCTGTGGCCGTAATCAGGGTTGACCCCGGTAGCTCTACTCTACCCGGGAGAACCTTATTTTTCGACGCAGGAGGGAGTTTCGACCCTGACGGTCATCCGCTTAACTACACCTGGGATTTCGGTGACGGTTCGACAGCGACAGGATCTGGGGTGAGTCACGGATTTTCCGAGCCAGGCATGTATGAAGTTCTCCTGGTTGTGGACGACGGCCAACTGAGCGATACTGAAATTATTGAAATTGTTGTGGATGCAAAATCGCACTCTCTTTTGTTTTCGGAAGATTTTGAGGAGTACGAGGGAGAGGGCGATCCCGAAAACTGGATGGATACCGGCAGCAGGAATAGTTTTAACGAAGATGCGTCCCTGTTCAAGACGAAAAAAGTCAGAGACACGGTCGCGTTTGGCACGAGTTCAGGATCGAGAAATATTCATTCCCACTACACAGGAGAAGACGCTACAGAATGGACTAACTATATCTATACAGGGAGAATGTTTATCACAAACAAAAAAGCCGGGGCGGGCGTTACTTTCTTTAGCAGGTATCCCGAGGGAAGTGATGCTTATTACCGTCTGGGTAGTTATGGTCGAAGGCCCCAATTGCACCTGGCCTCCCGCGGGACCAGGATTAAGGGGGATACAGATTCAGGAGTCTTGCTTGAGGTTAACAATTGGTATGAATTTCGGATAGAGGTCGAGGATACGGGTACGGAAACTAATATAAGGGGCAAGGTCTGGAAGGAGGGGGAGCGTGAGCCCGAAGAATTTCAGATAGACGCTTATGATGACAGCAGATCAAGAATTACTTCCGGTGCGGTAGGTGTGTGGAGTACGGGAAAAGGGACAAAGCTTTTCGATAATTTGGAGGTCAGGCCGAGGTTATAACAGGAGGATTGTGATGTTTGATAATTTTACATTTACGTTCAGGACTATTTTAATTGTACTTTTTATTTCCGCGGCGGTTTGCGGTGAAGCATTGTCCCAAACCGTAATACACGTGGATAACGAGAACCCGTCCGCTTCGGATGATAACCCGGGGACCAGCAATCTTCCCATCAAGACAATAGCGGGAGCCGCGAATCTGGCCGATCAAATTAATAAGAGTAATACCCCGGTGACAGTACTAGTGCATCCGGGCACTTACAGGGAATCCGTAATTCTTCCTTTTATCTCCGATCATTCGAATACCCCTGCCGAGATAGTTCTCGAGGCGGATTCAGCGGGAAGTGTGATTGTTTCGGGTTCTGATGTCTGGACGGGATGGACAAAAAAAGCAGGAACCGATATCTATACCCATAACTGGACCTACAACTGGGGCGCGGTGCCGAATCCCTGGCCCAGTGAAACTCTGGAGAAAATAGTAAGAAGGAGGGAGATGATTTTTATAGACGGTAATTTGCTCAAGCAGGTGCTGTCGATTGAAGAACTTGAAGAGAAATCGTTCTATGTGTCGGAGGATGAAAACAAGGTTTATGTATGGCCGCCTGCGGATGTGAATATAAATGACTCCACCGTAGAAGTTGCGGTCCGCTCGGGTCTACTTATTGTTAACAACAGAGAAAACGTGACTATAAGAGGATTTATCTTTCAGCACGATAATACCGGAGTTGATGGGAATGCGGTGGAAATAAATAATTCTTCTAATATTTTAATAGAGGGCTGTTCGTTTATCTGGAACAACTGGGGAGGGCTCAGATTCAACGGGTCTACGGATATTACCGCTCGTAGAAATATTGCTAATCATAACGGCGGGAGAGGAATTGAGGCATGGAGGATCAAGAACCTGTTGTTTGAAGAGAATACAACCTCCTTTAACAACTGGAGAGGGGTTAGAGGTAATTTTACCGGTTTTGCTGTAGCCGGCATGAAACACCTTAGAATTCACGACGCGGTATATAGAAAGCATATTTCTCTTGGTAATATGACGCGGGGGTTCTGGTGTGATTTTGATTGCGAGAATGTAGTCATAGAAGATTCAATACTGGCGGATAATCTCAAAGACGGAATATTTATCGAAGCAAATCAGGGTCCGTTTACAATAAGGAATACCGCCATCTGCAACAATAAAAACGGTCCAGGAGTATTAGCAGCAAATGCCGAGAACGTCGAATTGGAAGGAAATGTTCTATATGGAAACGGTGATACTCAAATAGCTTTAAGAGGCGTTACATCGAGTAGAGCCGTTAGTAATTGGGAGACCGGGGAAGAAATGCACTTGAGATCAAAAAACTGGACAATGAGTAACAACGTTATTTTAGGCAGTAATTCGGGTCAAACGCTAATAGACGTTAAAGAATCCCCTGCGGACATTTTCATTGATACTATTAATTCCGATAACAATATATGGTATAACGCCGAAAACGCGAATGTATTTAAAGCGAACGGCACACACGACTTTAACGGATGGAAATCGATTACAGGTCAGGATACGAACTCGGTTTTCGGTGATCCCGACACAAGTAATATGACGGATAAACAGAATAACCTGCTGGATACGTGTATGAATCAAACATCTATCTCAATTTTCTCAGTCAGTGTAGATGCCATTACCCATGATTCCGTTGAAATATCGTGGAGCACAAGCGAGCCTGCAGACAGCCAGGTTGAATATGGACCGACAGAATCGTACGGAAGCACTAGCGAACTGGACACCTCCCTTGCTTTTGATCACAAGGTATTGCTAACCGGTCTGAGTCCCGAAACCACGTATCACTTCAGGCTGATATCGAAAGATCAGAGAGGTAAAACCTACCTCTCGTACGATTTCACATTTACCACGGCCAAATTTGCCGATAATTCCCCTCCCGCGACGCCTACCGTACTCACGGCGATCGTAATATCCAGTTCTCAAATCAATCTGTCGTGGGGATCTTCTACGGATAATGTCGGAGTGAGTGGTTACCGGATATACCGGAATGGTTCCGCGACTACTACAACCACGGATACATACTATTCAGATACCGGTCTTAAGCAATCCACTAAATACTCTTATACCGTTACGGCGTATGACGCCGCCGGTAATGAATCGGAGCATTCCGCACAGGCCTCCGCGACTACGTTAGTGGATTCAGCCAAATTACCTCCGGAGGCTCCGGGCAATCTCGAAGTGAAAGTTCCCCAGCCCTGAATTTATGTCGGTGGTCCGGTAGCTCACAGGTCTATTTGAGCTGGGGTTAAAGATAGTATCGGAAATCTTTGCAGGTGGTTTCTAAATCAGTATACGCCGGGTCTAATAATAAAGTCTTTTTAAACTATATTGTTTTTTTAGTGATACCCTCCGGTTTATAACGCCCTCCATACCTGAACAATCCTTATTTTATTTGCCTGCTGTAAGGATTCCGTTTTCAACCCTTCCCGTAGTTTTCATTAGTAGTCTTATTAGTTTTCTTAGGGGGTGTATGAAGCGCCCCGGCTGCGTGTGTCAAACTGTCTTCATGTGCTGTAGGTAGAGCGGTGTCTTCACGCTCCGCTCGCATCCCAATCCCGGTCTTCTTCCTTCCACTGGGAAGGAATGTTTCTCACAACGTTTATCCTGAGTTTATCGAAGGATTCGAACTAACATGCTTCGACCTGGCTCAGCATGAGTGGGCGGATGGTATCCGCTGACATAAGGGAGTGAAGCGGCTTGAGGGGATTTTCGGTACAGCAGACATGTCGAGTAGAAATCGCAGAATCACGTTATATGCGCACCCCATCCTGACCTTCCCCCTTGCAGAGGGAAGGAAATCAATTTTACGGGACAAGGATGGCGGAGGAGATTCTGAGAAATCGTAAAAACACATTACGTGTGCATGCTTCGACCGGGCTCAGCATGAGTGGGCTGGGAATCGCCCGCTGAATATTTTCGCAGGAGTTTCAGAGAAATTGAATATGAGCATAGATTCTGTGCAGAAATCTTAGAATCTCATTACTTGTGTTATTATGCGGTAATAACATGAGGCAAAATAAATACTGGTCTTCAGTTTAACAGGGTATTTGTATGAGGTTAGTAAGCCGTCCAATCACTCTTTCTCATCGCAACTGTTCCTCAAGTGTGAAGATCAAGCTTTCATGAACTGCAATACTCTTTGTTGAGTCAGGTATGGGCAACCCGTTTTTGCCATTAGATAGACAGCTTCCCGATTGAGTAAAAACCGTGACTATGTGAATAATGTATATACACTTGTACGATAACACAAATGCCATATTGGTGTCAATCAATTAAAATAAGAAATTAAAAGCTGAAGATAACTGGTTAATTTCTGATACAATATGACTTGTATTTCTTAGAATTCCCGGTGAATCCGGGTTTGGCAAATTGGATGAAGCGAATGCAATTATTGCCTGACTTTAGCCGAATAAATGGTATGCCATAAAAAATTACTGAAAATCGGCTTTTAATCCGTTAGGCTTTTAGGTGAGGGTTAGAACACAAACCCATACAAATGGAGAAGTGACATGAAAAAAACGGTATTAACAATTTTCAGTTCATTAATTTTGATAAGCGGGTTCGGTGCGGGGGTATATGCGGACCCTCCGCCCTGGGCGCCCGCCCACGGATACCGTGACAAGAATGACGACGGTGTGGATATAGTTTTCGATTCGGGATTGGGGGTTTATGCGGTAGTTGACGTGCCCGACATATACTGGGACAGCGATTATTACTACCGAGAGAGAAACGACAGGTGGGAGAGGAGCTCGAATCTGGACGCGGGCTGGATACTCATAGAAACGAACGATATTCCTCCCGGACTCCGAGGAAAGAAGAAGGAAAACAAAGGAAAGAAAAACAATTAAATACTTTTTCTCATACAATAATCATAAGGGGTAAATTATAATGAGATCGAAAGGCGGGTTATCGTTTGCTTTATTTATTGTGGGGACAGGATTGTTGATTTTATGGGCGTACGGTGCTGCGAACGCCGCAAGCCCTGCCATTGGAAAGCCCGCGCCGGATTTTGAATTTACGGATATCGAGGGCAATACCGTAAAGCTGTCCGATTTCTCCGGAAAGTACGTAGTGCTGGAATGGTTCAATCACGGATGCCCGTTTGTGAGGAAGCACTATAAAAGCAAAAAGATGCAGAAACTTCAAAAGCACTACACCGCAAATGACGTAGTATGGATTGCAATAAATTCGACCTCTGATAAGCACGGCGATTACCGGGCTGCCGGGGAGTCCAAAGACGACGCGTCCGAGAACGGCACGGCTGCAACCCATATAGTGCTCGACCCCACGGGCGATATTGGTTTGGCATACGGAGCGAAAACAACGCCGCACATGTTTATTGTTGATCCTCAGGGAAAGCTGATATACGCAGGGGCGGCGGACAGTATTAAATCGACGGACTTAGAAGATATTCCAAAAGCGACCAACTACATAGATCTCGCCCTTACGGAGTCCATGGGGGAAGATGAAGTTTCCCAGCCTGAGACAAAACCGTACGGCTGCAGCGTGAAATACAAGTAGGAGCCGACCACCACGGGATGTATATATAATTTCTGCACGGGTATACCAGATGCAGAGTGCGCCTAATAAGAGAAATGAGAGCCAGGATAATTTGTGTCAACAAGCGGTTCAACAGGAGCACATGATCGTCTGCTCCGGTCTCCTTCCGTATTGAAAAGTTCATTTTAGAATGAGAGTAAACTTAACCTCTAGTTCGTAGAGTCCGATTACATATATTGCCAGAAATAATCATCTTCCTTGTCTTAAGGAGCCTTATTCTCTTGCTCGTTTGATTGTCACTCCTCCGATGCGGCAAGCTTCCCATACTCTAATTGTTTTTTATTGTCTGGTAAGTTAATTGAATTATCGGTCTTCGGAAAATGTCATTACCTTAACCTTCTATATCGGCTCGGCCCCGGAGAGCGGGATTAAAATCATCATACCCTTCGACCGGACTCACGATGTCCGGGATTATTTAATATGAATATATGTCGGGGGTTAGTTATAGGAGAAAATAGATTCTCCATGTTAGGCAGGGAAATTATTTTGTGTAAAATAATGTTGTCCATCTCTTCTACGGATTAACAATATATGGGAATATCAAGGGAATTCGATCAATGAAAAAATTAGATAACATGGAAATTTTCGACAGACACATAAAGGAACACACCGCCAACGGCAATATGCATCCCGGCGAAAACTGGTACGAGCGGGAATACCGTGAAGGGGAGGATATACTCATGAGATTTTCGGACCTCGACTGGCACTCGTTAAAAAAGATTTTTGGCAGCAGAACTCATATCTGGCAGGAAGCGTGTGTTTACGTGCTGGGTGAAACGCATACAGAGGGGGCGGCCGGTATGCTCGCCGACATATTCATCAGGGGAAAGGACAATATATCTTGCTATTCTGCAATCTTCCTGTCAGAGCAGAACCTGGATATTTTTTCTGAAGACATTAAGGAGCAGATCAGGCTGAGGGCTCACGAACTGTTCAAAGACAATAGCTATAAGCAGTACGGTGAGCATTATAGGATATCTTTGGAGAACATTCGTGAAAAGCTGAGGCCGGTTTAGGCCTCCATGTATCCTTATTATTAAGCAGGGCCTGACAGATATATGGTGGACGAGCGGTTGTTGTTCATAAAGAAAGAGGATGTCTATCCGGAGCTGCATGAAACGCGTTTAATGTCCCTCCCCGGTGTGGATATGTTCTCTAAAATTATCATTAACACTCCTGAAATTTTGCTTGTAACTGAATCTCGAATCCCGTATCTTTTGTTAAAAAGAGTAAGAGGAAGTTTGCGGATATCATGATTCACCCTAAACCTGAAATTGAAAGCAGCTAGATTTGTAAACTCGTATAGAGAGACCTCCGGCATGCAGAAACCATTAATTAATTTCAGTTTTTCAGGGGCCTCGGCGTAAGATATCTATTATTTTGAGGGGAGATTTTCGGGAAGAAGACTTAAAGTTTATGTTGTAAATATAGTATAATCCTGCATTTCTATCCCGGGTCCGTTCTCTCCACCTACCGCCATCTTGGATTCCGGGATAGGATGTAGGAAATTTATTGCAACTGCTCTGCTACACTTAATAATTTACATAATTAGCAATGCATATTTTGTACTTGTCTCTTTTCGTAGATTAGAATTAGGGTGGTGTTATTTGGGATTATTTGTGATATTATTGTAGATAAGATTAGTTCGATATTTTTATAAAAATTTGCCGCTTGATATTTGATATGGGTAAGGGCAACCCGATATGCGGCGTAGTTGTGCTGCTTGGACCTTCAGGTTCAAGCAGCACTTTTTTTTGCACGGGCCGATTATTTTGCTCATTACCTAAATATCGCTATTTTCAAAAAGCTTGCGGTTAGACCCGTCTCAAAAACTTTCCTCAGATTCCGGACCCGATTATAGACAATAGCAAATTGCAATGTTGTATTTACATGAAAGTATTAATGGACAGGAAGGGATTCGTACTTAATAATATTTAATATTCTGAATATTAGGTCGACCATATCAGGAGGGGATATAAATGAAATATCTTGTGATGGGAACTGAAGGCCCGGGTTTTTATTCACCTGAGGAAGCGATGGATGTTCTCGAAAACGTTGTTATTCCTACTTTCGATGAGCTAAAGGAACTTGAGGATGAAGGAACAATAGTGGGGGGAGTTCCGGTAGGTGAACGTTCGTTCGTATTTATCGCTGAAGCGGAGTCGAACGACGACCTTGACCGTATACTACGGGCACTTCCGGCCTGGGGAGTATTGGAATGGGAGGTTACTCCTGTTCAGGACCTGGAGGCTAGGGCGAGTATTGAGAGGCAAATACTGAAAGACCTAAAGACGGGAAGCTAGGTAATTTAAGTTTTGTCAATAAGTCTGGTCCAAAGGATTAGATCGATGAGGTCATAAAGCGACAAAAGATCGAATTTTCCAAACCTCTTAGCATAACTTCGAGATATTGAAGCAACGGTAGGGGGCTTCAGTTTAGTACTTTTATAAAAAATATGATCTACAGGTGGTCTCGCTTCAGTCCGTTCAGGGGGGCATCTTGCTCTTTTCGATGAAACGCTGCCAATGAAGGGGTAATTCCTCCTCCTTTATCACGACTCCGTCAGAACAAAAATCACAGGCTCCGCACTCGGCGCACTCCTCCAGCCCGATAACGCAGTGCTCCGGACAGTGCGTTCCTTCGACATTCTTTACAGTGTTTTCCTTATTATCGCCCATGGTTCCACGTAAATGTAGATTAGCATAGAATCAGCCACGTGTCTTTAAAAAGAAAGTATATCCAGAATGCGAGGGGAGTACTAACCAATTTTCAGAGCGAAATCACCGGGTTATTCTTCTTGTAATGTAAAAATTAGCGGGACGAATACAAATGATCTGAAAAGCCCGTATATATGCTTTGTTTGATTATAATGGTTCTGGTTATTTAATATTTTTTTTCGGGTGTTGGCAGTGAGATTAAGAGGTGATAATATTGCAATTGACTTAATCAACTCTTACGGAGGCGATTTAGAATGAAGACGATAATTATATTAATTGTTTTGATTGTTTTGATTATAGCCTGGTATCTTTTCCGTCCTGAGAAGCTTTTTATAAGCTCAAAAATCAACGAAGACTTCCCTAATACCGGTAGCGAGGAAAAGGGTGCTCCCGAAATTATATCGCAGGGAGAATTTCACGGCGTAGCTCATGAGGGAGAGGGTCTCGCAACTATTTATGATATGGGAGACGGTCACAGAGTACTTCGTTTTACAGACTTCGCTGTTTCAAACGGCCCTGATGTTCATGTCTATCTTGTTTCTGCTGAGGATCCTAAAGACAGTAAAGAAGTTAAGGAGTCCGATATATATGAACTAGGCTCGATAAAAGGGAATGTGGGAAATCAGAATTATGGTTTGGGCCCTGATGTGGAACTGTCAAAATATAAATCAGTCGTGATCTGGTGTAAACGATTTGGAGTTAACTTCGCGGTTGCAACGCTGAAGCCTGAATGAGCCGGTGGCATTGATATCTTACTCGTGCGCAATCGTTGTCCAGGACCATTGCTTGTAAAGACAGAGAAAAAGAAAATATTTCTTCTTTTCTTGATAAAAAGAAGTAAAAATGACCGACTGCACAGAATGTGGCTAAAAATCCCTTATGAACGCTAAAATGTTTTAATTCCTCCCGAAGTCCAAAACATTTTTTATGCATTAACAAGCGATCTTCTCAACGCCGATTAGATAATATGAAATATAGGAGTCAAGAAAGTTACATGCTGGCTTTTAGGAGAGAGCGATCGATTCCTCACTAGCTCGAAATCGTTTGTGAATATCGAGAAAGGAAAAAAACAAAAGATCAGATCCCGAAATGAATTTAGGATGACGACTAAAGCCTGGGCTCAGCATGAGGGAGTACTTAGATAATTAGTCACACCCCCTTAATTTACTCCATAATTTTTGTGCTGAAATCTAAAGAACTTACTTTAATTTGAGGTAATAGTGTTCGAATGCTTACTCATTTGCACCCGTTCTCATTTAAAGGGAAAGATAAAAAGACAAAGGTGGAATTGTTGTACTCGCATGATGCACTTTGCTTGCAGTGACGGTGTAGGGAAGGCAGAGAAGTTATGTGCGGCCTGCACAGCTGGGGTGCTGTTGTCATGCGCCCGAAATTTTTTCGGCGAGTGATTTACGCTCTTCTATGTCGTACTTGCGCATGATTTCGAGCTTGGTGGCTTCCGGGGATCCGCCTCCCGAAATGCTTATTACCGAGTACCACCCGCCCTGGTAAGACGCGGTTATGTCTTCGAGGAGCCTCGCGACCGAAATTCTGTAATCGGCGGGTATGTCTTCACGTCCCCGTAAATAACGGTTTAATCTTTCGCCAACATCGGGGGATTCCATGTCCTCCGGGTAAGGGGACGCAACCAGGATACCTCCGGAAGTATCGTGGACGATTCTGAACATATCGTAAATATGAGTGCCCTGAAGGAGCTTGCCGATGTTTGAATAGACGGGGTCGGGTATGAAATTACCGGCGCGTGTCTCATTCCCGAAAACTGTGGAAGTAACGCCGCACGCGTAGAAAGATTCCACATATTTTATAAGGTCGGCAATCTTGTCCCTGACGTGCCCGGTTTTATGAGCATCGAGTCCGTTAGCCTCGGCCAGAGATACCGAGGCGCCGATAAGCATATCTCCGAGTCCGGCGCGCGCGCCGATACAGCTGAGCCTGTGGTGCGTTGCGAAACTCTCGGTGAGAGACCCGGCAAGCTGCCATTCGCCCGCGAGAAATACCCTGTCCCAGGGAACAAAAACATCATCGAATAGAATTTGCGCAGTGGCTTGCCCGTAGCGTGAGGTAAGCGGCGCTCCCGGCTCCCCGGGGCGTCCCGCCTGGCGGGAGACCATCTCCACGCCTTCTGTGTCTATGGGAACGGCGAAAGAAACGGCATAGTCCTCGTCTTCAGCTGTCATATTGCGTGTGGGTAGCACGATTATTTCGTGAGTGTAGGGCGCACCTGTCACAATCGCCTTTATTCCCCTTACTACTATCCCGTTCTTGTTCCGGTCAACTATCCTCAGATAAAGATCAGGGTCGTGCTGTTCATGGGGACGCTTAGAGCGGTCGCCTTTCGCGTCTGTCATGGCGACGCATGTGGTAAGGTCCTCATCCTGGACGTATTCAAGGTAATTGAGAAATTTCAGGTGATAGTCAGTGCCGAATTCAAGATCGACATTGTGTGTTGTCTCATAGAGCGCGTTCAGAGCATCATGACAGAGGTAGCGCTGCGCGCAGCCTGTCTCGCGGCAGAGAAGCCTGATCATCTCGAGCTTCTTGAGCAGATCGTCCTGGCTGGTATTTATGTGAAGCAGCCGATTTACCCTTCTTCCGGTTACGTGAGAGACGGCTGTCATGGTGTCGGCGTATTCGGGCAGAAGGGCGTATTCATAAGTGAGAGAGATTGCGTTCAGCCCAGGCAGGAGAAGCGGCTCGTCCGGTACGCTCTGTATCTTTTTGCCTTTAATATAGACGATAGGTGAGAATGCTCTCAGACTCTCGGCATATTCTTCGGGAGTTTTCAGCATTTATATTGCCTCTAATACAGATGTTCTCATAAAGGCGGTAGGATGTCAACGGCGGATGATATGCGCTATTGTTCGGGTGAGGGGAGCGGGGGTGGCGGGGATATATGCTGATTATGTTCCGAGGGGAAATTGTAGAGACAGGTGTGCCCCCCATCCTGGCCTTCCCCAACCGAAAGGGGGAAGGAATTTTAAGGAATCGGATTTCCGATAAAGGCGTTTGGGGATGACAAAGGAAGAAATAAATCCATCCTAACCTTCCTTTTTCTAAGGAAGGGACTAAAGACAAGGACGGTATTGCCGCGCGGAGTTTATCCCGAGCTTATCAAAGGGCTTGAAATGACGCGCTTCGACCTGCCTCAGCATGAGCGGCAGATAGCATCTGCTCGTATATGGAAGGAATGGGACCATTAAGGATTGTCGAGCTGGCAGAGGATTCTCGCAGAATTCGTAGAATCACGCTATTTTTTCTAAAGAAGAAAATTAAAGGAATCGCGGCTGGAAGCCGCTCTTACAACTGAAGGTATGAAAAGTGGGATTACCTTGCCGCTTTACTATTCAAGTGCCGCTTCTCGTAGCACAATAACTACCATGCCTTTTACAGAAGGCGTCCGAATGTTTTATTTTCAGAAAGTTTGCCCAAAGTTCAAGTACATCGTTGCATTCAGCTAAGGTCGCTCAGAACTGTTGCTCGCTCGAATTCGTCCTAGCAATGGTACAGAGAAGGCAAAATATTTTCTTTTCCTTGATGAAAAGAAGCACACACATTGTGTGTCTTCTGAAAAGATCAAGTGTGTTTCCTAAGAAGACCACGTTGTATTGCTTACGAAAGGATGACGTCCTTCGATTGGACTCAGGACGAGCGGGCTCGAGTGCCCTCTTTTAACAAACGAAGGAGAGAGGAAGAAATCGGTATAAGCACAGATTTTACGTTAGTAAGAGTCTTCGATGCGGCGGGGAAAAGTAAATACGTTTTCCTCGATTTCCGGGTTGACCTCTATAGTGGATACTGTGAATATCTCGCTTCCTTCAACGTCGTCCATGTCGAATTTGACATAATAAGGAAGAATTAATCCGCCCGTGTCAATATACTCGTCGATCGTGGTCGTCGTGCCGGTCTCTTTACCCTCGAAAGTTGTTGTTCCCTTTACGAGGAAAGGGAGGTAGGTTTCGGAGGCGAGATAATAGTAATCGATGTTTCCGGTATCGAATGTAATTTTGAGCTTGTAGGCGTCTTTACCTTCGACATTTTCCCTGCCCATGTAATCGATCGTGTAGCCTTTATTCTCGTGATCGATTAGTGGACCGTCGAAGTCGCAGGTTTCCTTCAGATCATCCGCGTCTTCACCTGTGAGGTACTCAGGCTTACTGTCCTTTGTTGTCGGGTTGAATTTCCATGCGCTTTCACCGTCGTATGCCTGAATAAAATATATATTGCCGACGCTGAAATCTATTCTGCATTTATCAGGGCGCTCGTAAACGAGGGCGGCTTTGAACTGCTTCCCCATTGATTGCATGTTGCCGGTATATTTGATGGCTTCGACCTGCTCCCAGTTCTCACGACCCCCTATAGCGTCGTAATAACGGGTGAGGATAGTGCTGAGTTCCGCATCGTCGTTTTTTTTGTTCTCTTTTGTCCGGGTCGGGCCCGCTGTCGGTTCGGGGGCTGCTTCAGCGCTCTTTTCCGGTTTATTTTCCTTTTCTTCTCCCCTGGTACATGAAAGCACGCTCGCAGCGCCTGCGAGTGTGACAGATAGGAGCAGTATAAAGAGGTACGATTTCCTGAACATATATCGGCTCTCCTGAATAATTAAAGTACGTTTATGAAGAATAAGGGATAAAGCGGGAAATACAATAGAAAATTACGGTATTTTTTACGGTATTTTTTAAAGGATAGCGGAATCACAAATAACACAAGAGGGAGGATAATTACTATTGCGACATTAAGTATAATAACTACAGTCTATTGTGAGCCATACCTAAACGTAATTATATGGCATGACTCACAGTGATACGCATGCAGTTTCGGACGTTTTAACCAAAAAGTTGTTCCCGGAAGTCCGGTAAGCATCGTTGGAATGCCCACAGGGTCGTCTCTGTCTCTCCAGGAGACGCCGCCCACGGCGGGGAGGTAGCCCTCGGTCATCCCGGAGCCGCATTTGGGACAGGTAAGCCCGTCGCCCGGAAGGTCTAGGTTATTTGTGAGGGGGACAAGATGCCGGGAGGAGGGTTTTTTGAATGATTTGTAGATATACAAGACGAAACCGGCTGCCAGAAGGAGAAGGAAGACAGCCACGGCCAGTACGGTAATAACCAGGTAGCGGTTTAGTTCAAAGCTGTTAGGGATGGTGCATTGCGCGGGGTCTTCCGGCAGGTAGGAAATTAAAAGCTCGTCGCGCTTAGAGATCACATCATATGTTCGCTTGGATACAGAGATGGTGCATTTTCCGGTAACACCTTCTTCGGTAGCGAAGGCCACTACGAACCTGTGGTCGTTTGAAGCGCTGGTAACGGATGTCTTAAACAGCCTTCCGTTCCGGAAGATGCCTTTATCCAGGAGAACCGCGTTCGTTTCGACGCCGCCTCTGTGAAGTTTTTCATAGAAAATAAACTTTCCCAGAAAGTTGTAAAGAATCCAGGTTGCTACTACGGTCAGCGTCACGACTACGAGGAGGGGTAGTATTAATTCCTTCGGGTTCTTCATATTTTCTTCTGCCTGTCTGGTCGAATCCGTCAAGCAGGTATTGCAGGGGAGCTCCGGATACGCTAAACAATAATGATACACTTCTTTAGCTAATTGGTATAACTATTTATTATAAATAAGAATTTTTTGTCAGGATATAATATAGTTTATATTGGGGCTTAGAGTTTAAGATTTAAGGCATAGTAAAGACATCTGTATCGATTGGAGAGTTGACCTTGACCGAATCTATTATCAGTCTGTGAGGGGGCGTCTGGCCGGTGTTTTCGAATATGAGAAGGTGCGGGACTACAATGCCGCCTGATTTGCGATAATTTCTGAATGTAGTAGTTACGGTGTTTTCTCCGCCGCTGCTCTTTATAACCCTTACGGTTTTGAGCGGGAGAAAAGTCTCGGAGTCGATGAAGTAGTACTGCACATTGCCCGAAGGATAGTTAATTTTAATTTTATATGATTCCACGTCCTTTACCTTTTCCTTGCCCTCAAGCTGGACTTTCAGGTTCTTTTCCCTGAATTCAATGAGCGGTCCTTCGATATCGCACTTATCTTTAATGGATTCCGAGAGTTCTCCTTTTATTACCTGAGGCTCGTTGATTCCGGTCAGTGGGTTTAGCTCCCAGGCGCTGCTGCCGTTATAGGCCTGGATAATTTTTAAATCGTCTTTTGAGTAGACGACCATGCACTTGTCCGGCCGCATGTTTCTTGCAATCGTCGACAGCTTTGCGCTTCCCGTATCCAGCGTGCCTGTTATGACCAGTGTTTGTACATTACGCCAATTCAGTACACCGCCTATGGCCTTGTAATAATTTGTGAGAACGTATTCCAGGTTTGGTGATTGGTCGCCGGATCTGCTTTCTTTCTGCGTGGCTGATCTCTCCGCTTGTGATGAACTATTATTCTGCCCGGGTGCATAACCCGGGTATAAGAGTAATGAAATGATTGCCACAGATATTATTTTGCGTTTCAAGCTATTTCCGCTCCTCTCTTATTGTTAATGCAGGGAAAAAGGATAAAGGATATAAGTGGGAATTCAAAGTGGGAAGTGCGACCGGGTGACGTGCTGCTCAGGATAATGCGATAGAAGTCAGGGAGATAATGGAAAGAGGGGAATGAATAGATTACATTCTTCGAATTGGCTCAATATGAGGGTGTTTAAACGAAGAAAGATGCACGATTCAGGATTCACGATGGAAAGCAAAAGACGAGATTGCTGTGCCGCTTTACGGCTCGCAGTGACTACATTAATAACTTCTTCTTTTCCTTGATGAAAAAAAGCAAAAATCACCGACTGCACAGAATGTGGCTAAAAATAGATTATTGCGGCTAAAATCTTTTAATTCCACCCAAAGCACTAAAACATTTTTTCGCAATCGTAGTTCTTAATGACGTGGAGGGAAATATAGGTCGCTGATTTAGGGGGTATGGCGAGGTAAGCGAAGGCGTCTGGTAGCTCTTTTTAGTCGCATCTGCACCCCCAATCCTGACCTTCCCCCCTATAGGGGGGAAGGAAATAAAATATTGCAGGCTTGCATTTAGACTAGCTACTTCGACTGCTTACTCGCGCGCAATCGTTGCTTAGAACCGTTCCTCTCCGAAGGGAAGGAAATAAAAAATAAAGAAAGATTTCTCGCGTAGGTTAGACGCGGCATCCTTTGGCGTTTCACGTTTGTTTGAAGATTATGGCACTAGAGGGGGGAAATTATCGGTCGATTTGTTTTAATTGTTTATAAGCGCGGTCGATGTGGATTCGCCAGGGGGAAAGCTCGGGATAGGATACGACAAGGCGCTCGATCTGCTTTACACCTTCTTCGTTTCCCTGAAAGCTCCAGATTTTGGCTCCGAGCTCAATCGCTGGGATCGTAGTGATGTCGAATTCGCCAAAATCCTGTTTGGTTTTTTCTATAAGGCTCGGGATGAGCGGCAGGGACAGCGCGCAGTATTTTATTACCATATAATTGTAACCGTTCCGGGCGTTCTCAGTAATCATATTGAGATAGTAGTAATATTTATCGATATTGGTGTCGATATCATTTCCTACTCTTGTCGTGTCGTCTGTCATATTAGATCCCTTCCCGAAAAAATATAATTGTAGGTGTGATAAAGGCAATAGGTATATAGTTTTAAATCAAGTTTTATTGATCTTGATCCGAGCGGCTCCGCGTGTGGCATTCATTATTTCATCCGCGAGTTTGTCTAACGTGTCCTCAGGGATTCCGGCTTCAATCAAAACCTCGTCTGTGTAGACTGCCTCCTCTATCGCTATGTTGAATTTATCCAGCGCAAGCCTGACCGCGTTTTCATACTGGTAGGGGACGGTGATGATGGCCTTCTTCGTCGTTACGAGCTTCTTTAAAGGCAATACATCAAGCGCGAGCGTGACCGAGCCCGTATAGGCCCTTACGAGTCCGCCCGTGCCGAGTCTGATGCCGCCGAAATAGCGGGTGACGACGGTAACAATCTCACCGATTCCCTTATGCTGAAGCACGCTAAGGATGGGTTTTCCCGCGGTGCCGTTCACCTCTCCGTCATCGCTGAAGCCTATTTCAGTGGTGTCGAACGGGCTCCCCGCTATATATGCGTAGCAGTTATGGTGCGCGGAGGGGTGCTCCTTTCGTACCGATTCGACGAAACGCATGGCTGCGGCTTTATCTGACGCATGGCCCGCCGTTGTGATGAACCTGCTCTTTTTTATCTCCTGCTCGGCGGTAACGGTGCGGGAGGGAATGAGGTAAGTTGATTTTCTACTCATTGTCTTTGAATATTATTTTTACGGATTTGAGGAATAAGCGCCAGTGCCGGGAAGAGAAGAAACGGAAATAAAGCGGGCGGGCAATGAGGCTTTTACAATTGATAACAAAGTATCATTTGTTGTACGTCCTTCGACAAGCTCAGGACGAAAGGCTTTATACCGCTTGTGGATTATTTAGCTAAAGACCGCTTTTTTTAGTGTATAATGAGATTGCGAAAATTAGCATAAGGAGGATTGATTAATGACAGGGAAGAGTTTATATGCGGCTCTTATGATCGGGGCTCTCGCGCTCGGCGCCTGCGCGGGACAGCAGACCGCCGAGGAAGACGGGTTTGATCCGAGTGTTTGCAATAATATTCCGGTGGGCGTTGAGAGGCTGGCGGCGGCAGACCCTGAGGATAAGGCGTTTCAAATCAGCTGCGCTGACCTAGAAAGGTGTACGGATATTATGGCGTGGGATGCACCGCCGGACGTGCCGTGTACAGGGCCGTAGATTTAGTGTGGTGCGGAAAGTAATAATCATACCGCGAATTTAATATTAAAATCATTCCGCGTCCCGAGCTTCTCCTCCCTCCAGGAGAGGAAGGAAAAAGTATCTGAATATTTGAAATTCGCTCATTCGTCGAATATCTGGTTTTGGCGCGACGTGTTACTATTGAATTTACTTCACTTTTTTGAATGTGCCGAGTCCGCTGTCGAGAAATTCTGTTACGTTACCTTCGGCGTCGATTAAGAAAGTTACCTCATTCGGAGCGGATATGAATATGGGCCATTTTAAATAGAAAGTATCGAAGTTTACATGCGTCAGCTTGCCCGTGTATTTCGCGGGGCCGGCTTCTGCCTTTAAATTATCAACGTCCTTTAAAATGACTAATTGCCCGTAAAGCTCATTTTCATAGGTACCCGTATAGGCGCTTAGATCTTTACTAGGAGGCTGTGGGTTCTCCGGTTTCGCAGTGGTGTCGAGCCCCAGCATGGATGCGATCTTTTTGGATCTTTCCATGATTTCCGCCTGCATATCGTACCCAGCCTGCCCGAGATAATTCTCAAGAATAAATGCCCGGACTGCTTCGGGCAGAACAGTCAGATTCATGTTCGCGAGGACGGCTATGCCGAGATCTATTTCAGGCACGAGAACGACTACGGACCTCATACCGTCGAGGGCGCCGCCTTTTTCAAGAATTTTATGGTTCTTCCAGTAGTAGATACCCCATGCGAGTCCGTAATCGAATCCCGTTTCTTCCGAAATCGGGGGAACCTCCGAGAAGCTCGGTTTGTCTACCATAGCTGGCGTGAACATTTCGCTTATAGAATCCTGTTTCAGTACTTCCTTGCCGTCGTATTTTCCGCCTGAAAGGAGCATTGTCATATAACGCGAGAGGTCCGAGGCTGTGGATGTCATCGCCCCTGCGGGGGCAAGCACCATCTGCTGATTAGGGGGAATTACACGAGTCTCGCCATCGACGAGCGCGTGAGGGGAGGCTACGTTTTTTTCCTTGCTGAGCGTCCTCGTGAAGCCGGTATGTTTCATCCCCATCGGCTTTAACAGATTCTCTTCCACAACTTCCTCCCATTCTTTACCCGCCGCGTATGCGGCTACTTCGCCGGCGAGGAAGTACCCGATGTTGGAGTAGTTTGCCTCCTCTCTGAAACTGCATGCGGGCTCGATATAGCGAATCCTCTCGATGACTTCCTTTCTCGTGTAACCCAGGTGGTCGAATAAATCCCCGGTAAACGCGGGGAGCCCGGTCCTGTGTGCGAGGAGATCGCGCGGCGTCGTGTAACGCGTGGGGTAGGGGTCTTTCAGAGAAAAGTTCGGGATTATATTCACTACTTTATCATCGAACGTGATCTTGTCCCTGTCTACCATCGAAGCTACGGAGGCGGCGGTAAATGTCTTGGTAACCGAGGCAAGCTGGAATACGGTATCTTCATTTACTTTCTCTTTAGAGCCGATTTTTCTCAAGCCGTGTCCCTTGAGATAGACGACCTCCCCGTCTTTAACAACCGCGACCACCGCCCCGGGCACCCCGTATTGCTCCATTGCCAACTCTATGAAGGCGTCAAGGCCTTCGATGTTTTCCTGCGAGTAAAGATTTGTATCCGCTAATGTTGAAATAAGAAAAAAGACGATTGCAGCGGTAATGCAGTTTTTCATTTTTGCCTCCTAATGTTCTCTCAAAACGGATTGAAAATAACATAATCTATTGCAATATCAAAAATCCGGTGAATTGCCAGGGAGTCTAAGGGTTTGGAATTTCAAGTAAAAAAAAGAATTTTACTCTTAATTTATTGTGTGTAATTTCAGGTGGGTTTGATATAATTGAGAATAACTAATTTGATTTAGGCAAATCTTGATCAGGAGGGAATTGATGCTGAGACGTAAGGGTTTAAGATTGGCGATTATCGCCGGGCTTTCGATAATTGTTTTGTCAGGTGGTTATGATTCGTCCCACGGGCAGGATGTTGACTGCACGGAATTATCCGTAGAGATAAAGGAAGCGGAGAAAGGATACAAGGACGCACACGACGAGCAGGTGAAAGCGTTTCGGAACTGGGACAAGTATTATAAGCAGCTTCATTCGGATACCTATGCCGGATCTGAAAAACCGATTGCAGATACCGCGGAGGAGTGTGAATCCGGGGAGGACCACGGCGGGGATTACTGTAAGGGAACGCTTGAGGAATACGAAAAACTAACGTCCGGTGAGCAGGAAGCGAAAGCGGAGCTTGACGTTGCAAAGAAAAACGCTGCAGAGACATACGCAAAACTGGACGCTCTAAAGAAGCAGGCTAAGGAGAATAACTGCGAGTAGGGATCGACCCGCTTTTGCTAAGCGGGAAATAAAGGACAAAAACGGAATTGCAGCGGAGAGTATATCCTGAGTTTATCGAAGGGGTCGAAATGACAAGAAAAATTTGGATAAAGATATCTTCTCAATGCCAATTCCGTGAATGTCGGGAGAGGTAAAGGCAAAAGATGAGATTCTGAAATGAATTCAGAATGACGGATGTGGGATTGCCGCAGGAGCATTGCCCCTTCGGAGTGACGGGAATCGGTTTATTCTAAAGGGCACCTATCCTGATCTGATTTGGTTTAGTTTAGGAATTCGACCGTCGGATGCTGAATAGCATAATTGTTATTGGGGTAAGTGTGTACTGTTCCTTTTATTTAATACAACTATGCCAGGGGGAGTAAATCAACCCCATGTACCAAAGTTGATAAAGCTATCGCTCGTCAGCTTTAAGAATAAAAAACTATAAATAGTCACGCTCATATATTATATTAGTTGCCGGTTTCTCCCTTATAACGGGAGGAGGATTATCCTATGACAGACCGGCAGGGCTCCGGATTATTCCGATTGCTTCCTTTGTATATCGTAATTTTCATCGGGTTTCTCGGCTACAGCCTAATGATTACAATTATGACCCCTCTGATTCTGGAGAATACAGGGGGGATTCTAAGCTCGTTTCCATTCGACACAGACCGCACTATTGCGCTAGGTATAGTGCTTGCCATTTATCCTCTCGGACAGTTCTTCGGATCGCCGATCATAGGGGCGATATCTGACGGTTTTGGCAGGAGACCCGTGCTTCTCGTCTCATTATTGATAACCACCTTCTTCTACGCGGTCTTTGCTTATTCCCTCGAAATAAAAAATCTGACACTGTTCATGGCCGCGGCTTTTATAACAGGACTTGCGGAGGGGAATATTGTAATCGCCCAAAGCTCTGTATCCGACGTGACTACTGTCAAAAACAGGACAAGGCTGTTCGCGTATATCAGTCTGAGCGCCAGCGGCGCGTTCTTAATAGGGCCGCTGGTCGGGGGCAAGCTCGCGGATAAGGACCTCGTGCCGTGGTTCAGCTACGCAACACCTTACTGGGCTGTCTTCATACTTCTGGTACTGACTACGATATTCACATATGCGCTCTTCAGGGAGACCCGCCCCCCGGAAACAAGAACCGGTGTGAATTACCGGGAAGCGGTCACGAGTTTTCTGGCAGTGTTTTCTCCGGGAAAGCTCAGGGTTATTTACCTTATAAATTTCCTCGTCTATTTCGCTATCTTCGGATTCTTCCGGGCGTTCCCCATGTATCTGGTGGACGAGTTCGGTATGGGAGTGTCAAAGGTATCTAATTTTATCGCATGGAACGCAGTACCCGTGGTGATAGCAAGCATATGGCTCACGGGGTTTCTTGCAATGTTCTACACGCCGAGAACGATTACACTTTTCTCGATGATACTCTTCGCGATTTTTATGGTATTCGTCATTGTTCCGCAGCCTGAGCCCGCCCTCTGGGTAACGATATTTCTTCCCGGACTCGCGCTTGCGGTAGCGCTTCCTGCCTCGGCGTCAATGCTTTCACTGAAAGCCGGTCTCGACGAGCAGGGGAGTGTGCTAGGGAATAATCTCTCGCTTGAAGTCGCGGCTGAGGTGGCGTCGGGATTGGGGGCGGGTTTTCTCGCGGCAATGTTTGTCAGGCTGCCCCTGGTTGTTTTCTCTATTATTGCGTTACTAGCAGCTCTGATGCTTATTTTCACTGTGAGTGGAAGAGAGGGGAGAGAAGGGAGAGGAGTTTAGTTTTTTGTGTATAGAGGCACTTGATTGCATTTTTTCGAGGGTGGCTAATTTATTCCGGTATTACCAGATTTAAATGCAATAAGACCTAAATATTTGCTTGCTTACGTCAATTGATATGGCATTCTTCGACTGCACACAGTGAGTGCGTTCGGTATAAACAAGTCTTTGTTTGCGGCAAGAGGCGGCTCCTACGGAGCGATGAAAAGACGAGGTTGCTTCGTGCTATTTTCTTAACGCTAATTCTGTGAATGTTGGAAAGGCAAAAGACAAAAGAATTACATCCTTCGACAAGCTCAGGATGAGGGGGTTTGTTTACGCGCACCTGGCCATATTAAGTAGTAATTACTTCTTGGACTTGGATTTCTTTTTGAGGAATTCGGACAGATTATCGTCCACGAATTCATCGAAGGTGCGGGGCTGTTTTTCCGTGGTCTCGTAGAATGTATCGGTTACTACGTCGCAGAGGCCATCACTTACGAGTTTGTACAGCTCAGTGTAGGCCGAAGCCAGTGTTTCGGATACGCCTCCGCTCAGCAGGTCTTTTTTAAACTCCTTGGGTTTAATGTCTATGTACTTGACCTTCTTTCCTAAGGCGTGGGAAAAGATATCAGCCAATTCCTCAGCGCTCAGGGACTCGGGCCCAGTAACGGTGTATATTTTTTCGGCGTTACCGTTTTGAGTTAGTATCTTTGCAATCAGTCTTCCTATGTCTCTTACATCCACCCATCCGCATTTAGCGTCTTTGAGCGGGAGGTGGAACTCCCTGTTTTCCCTTATGGGGACACCGTAGAAGTTGACGAAATTCTGCATAAAGATATTCGGTCTGACAATGGAATATCTAAGTCCCGAGTGCTCCAGATACTCCTCGGACTCTCCGTGCCAACGAAGCAGATCGCAGTGGGAGTTGGGGTCGGCACCGATGGCGGAGTATTTTACGATATAACGTACACCGGATTCCCTTGCGGCCTCAATGAAGTTCTTTTCAAGCCTTACCTGATTTTCGGTGTTTGGCGACAGGAGAAAAGCATGTTCGATACCGTCCATTGCCCTTTTAAGAGAATCGGGCTTATCGAGATTGCCCTTTATAAGTTCTATTTTGGAAGACTTCAGGTTCTGCGCCTTTTCGGGGTCTCTCACCAGAGCGCTGAATTTATATCCCCACTTTGATAACCGCCTGGCAACTCTACGGCCCGTCGTGCCGGTAGCGCCAGTCAACAATATCATGTTTTACTCCTTGGCTCAGGGATGGAATATATGACAGTCTATCCGAATCCCGAGACGTTTGAAAATAGAGGGAGAGAAAATTGCAATTTATTCACTGTGCTGATGCATTGCAGGTTGTGGGGTAAACGCCCGGCTTTCTCGAGTTTGCCAAGAGTTGATAGCCACAACAATGAAAGAATTACAAGAGCCATAGGGGAAATAGGGCATGCAAAGTGCGCAAAAACGACTTAAAGTGCATTCTAATTTAGTACCTGTATTCTGAATTGAAGTTTGTTAAGTATTATTGGAAAGGCATGAGAAAATATAAAGTATATATAAAATATGGAAGCTAAGATCTTGTACTTAATATATATAATAGTAAACATAAAATATTACATAATCTTCATTAACGGTTCGTTTTTTACTTTAACAGACCCTCCGGGCACGGTGATATTTAACTTTAACTATGGAATCCATGGCTCTGGCTCAGGAAAAAAAGAAAGGTATTAAACTATGTGATATAGTAAACATATTGAATATATGTTATATATTTTTTCTACTCAATAAGGGGTTCTGAAATCTATCAGAGATGAAAGAATACATGGGATAATTTCACGGTTATACGCAACAAATGGACACGATTTATTTTGGGTACAGTAAATCTTCAGCAAAACAATATCATTATTGCATTTGGCTAAGGGCGACCAGTTCTTCGCTTGCTCAGAACTGTTACTTGTTCATAATAGTAGTGGCGGATTCAAGATTGCCGCGCATTCTTCGAATGCTCGCAATAACGTACAAAAGATGAAAGCATGACATCCTTCGACTGGGCTCAGGATGAGGGGGTGTTTGTTCGCGGTAAGATGCCCCTCCTACAACAGAAGGGATGGAAGATGGAATTACCGCGGTTGCTGCAGCCTCGCAATGACGGCGATAAGGCGAAGACAAGATTTCTCCTATTGGTCGAAATGACACCCTGTCCTGACCTTCCACTCACAGAGGGAAGGAATAAAAAATAAATAGCGGAAAACGGTGAAAGTTGCGGGGAGGTAGGATATATTTTGAATATCTTTTCTCAGGAGGACCCTACGGGTGGGCATGAGCTGGGAGGCATATCTGGCGGTAGGCTTTCCTTTGGTTGCCGCTGTTATATTGGCTGTTTTTTTCCCAATCAGCCTGAAGGATTATTTTGCGTCCGGAGAGATAAAAACCCTCGGGCACGGATTAACACCTTATAAATTTAAAACGAGGGACTACCTACACATATTCTTTATTTATCTGTTCGCCGCTTTGTTCCTGAGCATAGTTCAGGCATATCTCCTGTGGGATTTCGCGAGTGGCTCCGGGCTCCTGTACTCGTCCAGATACACTGATTTTTTTATGTACCCGGTTTTTCCGTCCGCGCTGATGGCGCTTTTCCTGATGCTGTTCGTTTTTTCTTATCTTTACGCGAGGCGAGGGGAGGACGATGTCAGAAAATTTCTACTCAGGACCTATGAAGGATGGCCCCTTTATAGAGAGATACCACGGTATAAGGCTGTTGCGATCGCAGCCGGCATTGTATGCGCGGCGGCCAATTTGTGGTTTTATAATATGTACGTAAACGTTACATATGAGGGAATCGTTTACAGCACGGAGGAGAGCATAAAGCCTGTTCATCTGAAGTTCGAGGATATATGGTATCTGGAACTAGTGCAGCACGGGGACGGTCAGACCCCGGATAGAGAATGGTACTCGCTCAGGATACGGATGAGGGACAGGAGTTATTATAATACGAAGGAATTCCTCTTGAGGAAAAGCGACTCGCTCGGGGACTTAAACCAGCTCGTCAGGGCGGCTGAGGAGGCCTCCGGGGGCTATGTGGACGTTATTACTACGAAGAGATACGAGCCAGGGAATGTTTCCTGGGGAAGCCTCCTTGATTGGGACAAACCGTGAAGAGAGAGGACGGGCCGGGATGAAAAGTTGATGTAATCTCGCAATCGTTTAAGATAGTACCTCAAACATATATCCGGGTTTTACCGATGTCACTTTTTAGATCCGTATCACTAATAACCTTACTTATCATGATAGCGGTTTCAGGCTGCAGGGGCGGCGCGTCATGCTCAGGCAACGGGCAGGGGACGGCGGGTGAGTACCGGCTCGAAGAAAAGCCTGAAACATTCTCTTATGTCGAAGGAGGTACGAAGCTTCAAAGGCTCGACCTCTACCGCCTTAAGGGCGTGAATGGGCCGCGCCCGGCTCTTGTGTGGATACACGGCGGGGGATGGATAAGGGGTATAAAGGAGAATGTGGACCCGATTGCGTTCGATATGGCGTCTATTGGGGGATACCAGATTATATCGGTCGATTACAGGTACGCGGGCGATGAATCCGCCCCCTGGCCCGAGATAGTGTTCGACATAAAGGCGGCTATTAGGTGGATAAAAATTCATGCTGAAGAACTTGGCGTTGATCCCGGCAGGATTATACTTGCGGGGGAATCTGCCGGAGCGCACCTCGCCGCGCTGGCCGCTGTAACAACCGGCGTTACGGAGCTGGAAGGAACTGAGAACCCGGGGGTCTCTATGGAAGTATCGGCGGCGGTGCTTTTCTTCGCGCCTTATAACATGGCGACGCTCGCCGAGGAAAAAAGGCGGCAGATAGAGGACAAGAACTGCATGAAGCCGGGCTACTCCAGCCCCGCGCTTGAGCTGCTCGACTGCCCGGATATGGACAAGGACAGGTACAACGTAGACGGGTGCAGGCCCGAGGATATCGAGCTTGCGGACCCGGCGACGCATCTGGACGCTTCTGACCCGCCCATGTACGTCGCGCACGGCACGGGGGACTGCGTTGTTCCCTGGACGGAGAGCAAGGCGTTTGCAGACGCGCTTACAGAAGCGAGTATAAGGCACGAGTTCGTTACGACGGAGGGTGGGGTGCACAGGATAAGCTCGTTGAACGTGAACGCTGGGGAGATTGTAGAGTTTGTAGAGGCTGGGCGGTAGAGGTGAGCAAGACGTTTTGGCGGGGACTTAGATTGTAAATCAGGGAAGGAAGGGAGGTTGTCGTACCTTGCTTCGCCCCTTCGCAATGGTATCCTTCGATTGGACTCAGAATGAAAGTGATATTTGAACAATTAGATGCTGAAAGATTTGTGTACGGGTAAGTATGTACTAGGAACACATGCTTGATTGCATTCAGCCATTGGCCGATTCCTCACACCTTCGAAATCGTAGTTCTGAATGACTTATTTAAAGATGAGATTGCCGCGGCTCCTTCGGAGCCTCGCAATGACTAGTTGCCTCTGATGTAAAAAACCCCCTTGTGTGTTTTTCCGTTTTGGGATAGTTTATATTTCTAAGGGATATACTTTATATAATAGCTTGATAGCATATTGCTTGTGGGTATATGCCTGTGGGATATAAAAGAGAATAGTGTCCCCCCCCACCTTAACTTCCTCCTCGATGGGGAGGAAGAAAAAGAAAAGGGGGGAGCATCCTTCGACAGGCTCAGGATGAAGAGGGATTGAGAATGAGATTGCCGCGCTTCGTGTTACTACGCTCGCAATAACAAATAAAAAGCAAAATAGTTTCTTCTTTTCCTAGATGAAAAGAAGCAAAAATCATCGACTTAACAGAAATAGCTAAAAATAAATTACTACGTCTAAAATATTTTAATTCCACCTGCAGCCCAAAAATATTTTTACGATTTCGTAATTTATTTTTTAACGCGATTTCTGTAAATGTCGGGAGGGCAAAAGCAAAAAAACAAAAACGAGACACTGAAAATTTTGAATTCGAACAACTACGACCAGGGAACATTTTCTCGATTACATTTAGCCGGTGGACCCGATTCCTCACACGTTCCAGATCGTAGTTCAGAATGACTTATTTAAAGATGAGATTGCCGCGGCTCCTTCGGAGCTTCGCAATGGCGTTTAAAGAAGATGGGGGTGAAAGATAAAGGAGGGGTAGTGATATGGATAATTTTTATATTGCGTTTGCGGTTTATTTGAATCTGCTATTTGTAGCGGCGAAGCTGTGGGACAGAATACAGTGGTCATGGTTCTGGGTCATGACGCCGCTCATAGTGATGACGATTATCGGCGCGATTGCCAGCATGGGCCAGACTGCAAAGAAGCGGCGACTCGGCAGCAACATCTCTTATAACCTGCAGTCGTTAAGAGACCTCATAGAAAGCACCAGGTCAAGGGATGGGGAGAGGCATTGATAAAGGGGGCGGAGAGGCAGCTAATTTACCGGCACATACAGGAAGCTCTTTTGTACTTCTCCAGATACAAGCGGGGCGAGGGTGTGCCGCCTCTGCTCAGGGCTTATCTGGAGACGCTCGAAGAGGAACGGGCCATAGAGAACTACGTCACAGGTTTAAGGCTCCTCGAGCACAAAGCGGTATCTATGTATCTCGACGGAAAGCGTGCTGAGGCAATACGCGGGAGCGAAATATTCAGGCGAAAAAAGGTCTCGCTGAACGATATAAGGGTCTGGATATTTGGGAACCGCGAGCAGTTCGGGCTCGTGAATACGATGTTCGGGGTGTTTATAAGGAAGGCGAGCTTCTGCCCGTTCTGCCATGATCAAAAAAGATGGGGTGACGGTACGTACCGCGAGAGGACGCACGGCTCGGTGTGCCCGCACAGGGAGATGTGGGAGGCGGAGATGATGGAAGAGTGGGATGCGTGAGGGGGGCGGCTTTGCCATGAGGCTGTGTCGCATAGGTTGTCTCTTCATAATGAAAAAAAGAAAAGATAAAGAATTTCCTTCTTTTTCTTGATAAAAAGAAGCAAAAATCACCGACTGCATAGAATTTGGCTAAAAATAGTTCATTCTGTCTAAAATCTTTAATACTACCGTAATTAGCATCGTGGTTTAGTGGAGCAGGACTAATGACATTATTGCATATAGGAAAGGGCGTCCGATTCCTCACTTGCTCGAAATCGTCCCGAAAAGATTTTTAAGCCATAACAAACTATTTTCTTAACGCAAATTCTGTGAATGTCGGGAAAGAAAAAGACGAAAGGATGACATCCTTCGATTGTGGTCAGGATGAGGGGGTTGAAAAACGAGACGTTGAAATGAAATCAGTATGACGTTTTTTTAAGGTTAAAGACATGTAGAAATATAATAACGGAATTGTGAGGATATTGCATTTGCTGCCGGCAGATATGAGGGATACCGTAAACCGGGAGCGGGCTGAGGAGGTTCTCTCCGGGCTTGCTGAGAAGGAGGGGAGGGCGCTTGAGCTAAGGTTCGGCTTTATTGACGGCAAAATGCTCTCCTATGAAAAAAAGGGTGCGGAGCTTGGGATGACGAATGGGAGCTATGAGACTTTTTAAAAGAAGCTTAAAAAAGGTTGTTGACAGCGTGGTGTAATTTGTATAATTTATATATCAATGGGCGAACAACGCCCCACAAAGATTTAAACAAAAGGAACGGAGACTGAGAACATCATCTCCGTTTTTTTTGTGCCCTTTTTATTCCTTACTAGATTATATCTGCTAGTGTTTTGAAACAACATTCCAAATCACAGACCCGACTGCAGACAGGACAGTAACTTTTCCTGATGCGACAGGGGAAATAACCCTGCTCGGCCAGACCATAGAGGATGGGGAGCTCGCAAGTAATTATTCAGGAATCGGAGCGTGCGCTGCTAACCAGTTTGCCATTATTTTGAATGACAATGCGGCTCCTACTTGTAGTTCTATTACAGATGCGGATGTGCCGGATACTATAACTGCCAGTAACTATCTACTGCTTGCCGGTGGCACAATGACCGGGCCGTTGATATTGGACGATACGAGCCTTCAGATTCAAGAGGGTGTGGACACCATGACAATTACTATACCGGCACTGACTGCCGCAAGAGCGGTGACATTTCCTGATGCTGCTGGTGAAGTAACTCTCCTTGGTCAAACAATATCAACAGCTGAAGTTGATTTTGACCCTATTGAGGAAACCGAGCTCGATACTATTTCAGAACTGAACACTCAAATAACCGATGCGAATATATTGACAAAAAACGAGAAATTTACAGATTGCATAGTTATAGAGAATCTGGCGGCTGCTGACGATGATATGTTGTTCGGCTCATTCGTGAGCGCGGTCACAATCACGGACATTTGGTGTAACTATAACGGCCTAGCGCCTACAACGGTAGCACAAGTTAGTCTGGAGGACGGAGCGGGTAATGCGATGACGCATACAACCCCCACCTGTAGTGGGCCTGGGACTGTAGCAACTGCGCAGTCGGTTACTGCGGCAAATACCCTGACCGCACGTGAGGTTCTTAGGTTCGATGTTGATAACGCAGTATCACCTGAAACAGATACTTATATGATATGTGTGGGGTATATCATCGACTAATTTCCCAATAGATTAAGGGAGTTTTGTTAATTGACTAAAGTTTTTGGATATACATTTATTTTATTTGTCGTATTGTTTCCGTTTGCCACTGCAAGTTATTCGCAAGTCCCGACCGTAGGAACTACGTCAACTTATAATGGAACGGCAACGACCCATTCATGGAGTCAGGTCGTAAATACAGGTGAGGATTATTTGACTGCCTGCGGAGTTTATAACAGCGGCACCACAACAGTATCTAGTGTCGAATTCAACACCTCCGAAGCAATGACGGTTACGACAGTAACTCAGGGCGGTACAACTATATGGTTTGCTTATCTAAGCCGCCCTACCGTAACGACAGCGAATATAGAAGTAACACTTTCGGCTTCTCAGAATATCACAGCGGGTGGTATGACTTTAAATGGAGCGAATGACGGCGCGCCGGATGTGACACAAACGGCCTCCGGACTTAGTAATGACCCACAAATCAGCGTAACGACCACAAACGCTAACTCTATAATTGTAGATTGCGTCGGGTATAACGCCAACGCAGGTTTTACGGCCGATGGAATAGGGCAAACTTTACAATATTCAGCAGCATTTTCCTTTAGTTTGGAGATAGGCTCGTCAACAAAAAACATGGCAAGCACTGGGACATTCCTTATGGATTGGACAATTGGCAGTGGCGCAAAAGACTGGGGGGCTATAGCCTTTGCCATCCCTGAACCGCAGGCAAGTGGAAATTCGAGGAGAATCTGGAAATGACGCGTTTTATTGTTAATATGGCTTTATTTTTATTATTAATGTTTTTTGGAGCTTATGAGAGTGCTTTTTCTATCTCTATTGGTAATGTAACCTCTGCTCAGAGATCGGGTACGAACCAAGCAACTCTTACCTTTAATCATGACAATAACGGTGATTACCTGGTAGTGTTAGTAGGTGTAGAGAGTACCTCCGCAAAATCTGTGAGCTCATTAACTTATAACGGTGTTGCTTTGACGGAAGCCGTTGACCAGATAAATAATAATTTACGTGTTTGTTCTATTTATTATCTTACAAATCCGGCAATCGGCATAAATACAGTCTCATTCGATTTGAGCGCAAATTCAGCAGACAGAATAGCGATAGCTGTTTCGATTATAGATGCAGCCGATGAAGCACCTGATATAACCGCTTCAAATACAGCGGCTGCATCTACAAGCATAGCTCTTACTCACGTGCCTAATGCCATAAACGGTGAAAGTGCAAATATTGCATTAGGGTGTTATAAAGACAATGCGGCATTGACTTTTTCTGCTGATCTTGGACAGACAGAGCAAGCAAATATAGCAGAGGGACCTGATTTGTCCATCAGCGGGGTTACTGCCATAAGTTCATCAAGTCAAACATATGATTGGAGCGGTAGTGCAAGTAATGATTGGGCTGCTGTAGCAGCTGAAATAAAGCAGCCGCTAGGAGGCAGTACTCGTAGAGTTTGGAAAAACTGAGGGACATTCGGAATGAATGGTGAATTGAGGTAAAAAAGAAATCCATGAGAAAATTTATACTCGTTATCGTATTTATAATTCTTATTTCAAGTTATGCTCAATCGCAGATCAATGAGGATATTATTGAAGCAGACATTATAATTCCCTCCAATGTCCTGCCGAAATCCGGCGGGAGTATGGCGGGCGATATCAACCTAACTGGTTCTGCTTCACTGAAAGGTCCTAATAACTCTACTCTTATAAAAGCTAGGAACGCAGCTAATACAGCAGATATAAATTTACTTTCAGTCAATACAAGTGACCAGACAGTTATAGGCCAAGGTGGTGCTAACAACATAATTATATTTGACCAGAGACTGGTAGGCGAAGATGACGATACTGGAATTAAAATGAATGGTGTTAACAATATTGAGTTTTGGGGTAACGGAGTTGTTGTAGCTAGTATTTCTCGTGTTATTGGAGTTAGAATTTACGATGGTGATTTTATATTTAATACTGACGCAAGCGGCGATATTGGGAAAACCGGCGCCAATAGACCCGATAGTATTTATGCAAAGAGCCTGGTTTCCGTTGAAGCGGGGGGGATTAAAATTTCTGATAACGGAGGGGCTGTTGTTAAACCAACTTGCAGCGTTTCTGAAAGAGGCAAATTTTGGATGGTAGAAGGTAATGCGGGAGTAAAGGATACTATTGAAGTTTGCGCAAAGGACGCGGCGGATGCTTATGCCTGGAGGACTATTTATTAATAGCCGATTTTTATATAGACGGACGTTGTGCTCTAGAAACCGGCGGGAAATTGCGAATGTATCTATAAAAGACGAGATCCTGAAATGAATTCAGGATGATTTTTAAAAACGTAAAAGGTAAAAAATGTTAAAGGAAGGGGAAAATAAAAATCTTTGTCGGGTTCTGAGGCTGGTGGAAGATGCATTAAATTCGTAAAAAGCTATTTACTATGTCTGGCAGTTATAATATTAAACGGTTATCCAGCGCCAAGTCTGGAAGCCAACTGGTAAATTATGAAATCGACGGCAATTCTGTCAGTTGTCTTGACTGCAATTTTACCTCTATATTTTATCGACCAGGCCCCGGCTGTGGTGGGAGGCGTTTACACTCTCTCCGATCCTTCCAGCTGCGCTGATTGCGTCGAATCAGCAGGTGCGCGCTTGCCATCTGTGAAGATAGTTGCGCCGGGCGCTAACGGCGATTACACAACCATACAGGGAGCTGTCGATTCAGCAGTCCCGGGTGATATTATCAGGGTAATAGGCGGTGTCTATACCGGAAAAATTGTTGTCAAAAACAGCGGGACACGTCTGAGACCGATTACAATCGAAGCCTACCCCGGACATAAGCCTATTATCGTTCCGGGAAAGGGCGAAGGCGACAGGGTCGAGATCGACGCCGAATGGATCGTGTTTCAGGGTTTTGAAGTAATGAAAGGCTGGGACGGGGTAAAGCTTTACAAAGGCAATAATATCATACGGAATAATAAAATTCACCGAAACACGTATCAGGGAATCCTGATCATATCGACTGATAATATAACAATCGAAAATAACATAATAGAGTCGAACGGGACTGGAAAAGGGGAGTGCTACAACAAGGACTGGCGGGGCTCGAGTCCCAAACACTGCCACGGCATATATCTATCTGATTTCGAGTGCAAGGGGATTTCCGGAGTTGCTATTCGCGGTAACGTAATACGAAATCACGGGGGCAGGGGGATTCAGATGAACGGCTCGAAATGCTCAACCTGGATAGAAAATCTGGATATCGAAAAAAACCTGATCGAGGATAATTCCTGGGGAATGGCCATATATCATCATGTGCGAAATTCTAGAATTACCAATAATAAATTTATACTTGAAAAGTATCCTTCAACAGACGATACGAGCCATACTCATCTGGGCATATGGAAGAGTTCGAATAATGAGATTCAAAATAACTATTTCCAGAGCGCTAACCCCGGTGTAGCTGCGCTGGAAGTTTTCGATGCCGAATCGGCTGACAACAGTGTGGACTATAACACGTGGAAGATAAAAAGCGGCGACTGGAAGTGGAACGACAGTTGGCGTAATGATTTTCAAAGCCAGTATCAGAGGACTACAGGATGGGATGAGAACGGGAAGATTATCAATTACTAGTCTCATGAAAGCGGATTAGATCATAAAAGTTTAGATCCTGAATAAATTCAGGATGACTAATAACAAATTAAAAATATAAGCCCGGGCGGTTCAGGCCGTTCCGGGCTTTTTTATATAAAAACCGGAGGTGGAACAATATGGCACAGGCTTCAGGCTCAAGTGCGGAGATTTGGTACAAGATTGAACAGGTAAACGGCGTGACGCCGTCAGCCGCGGTCGGGGGCGGAGCGTCCACTACGCTTGCCGCAGCTGTTAACCCCGGAGCGACTAGCGTTACGGTAGCGAGCGATACTAATATCGCGGCGGGGGATATTCTTAAGGTCGGGAACGACAACAATATGGAATTCGTAAAGGTGGATGCAGGTTACGTGTCTGGCACGACGGTGAGTCTCGACGCGAACACAAAGATAAACTACAGGCATGAATCGGGGGAGGCTGTGGTTGAGGTAGACCCGGCTAATAACTGGTTCAAGCTAGGTAACGTGAGGTCCTTCACACCGTCCGGCGGAAGAGATCTGCAGAGGTCGCAGGCGCTCTCCGGCTCGCGTGTACTTTCAAACTTCCGTGAGGGAAACTATGACACAGGAGCGGATATGACTGTTGAGCTCGATATAGCGACAGTGGGGCTGTTTTACTTACACGCCTTGAATAGTGATTACACCACAGTCGGAACGTCAACAGCGGGGGCAAGTACGACTTTGTCGGCAGCGGCTTCCGCCGGAGATACAACGGTATCAGTGACATCCGAAGTTGGTTTCGCAGCCGGTGAGTTTGCTCAGTTAAGCACGGGAAATGACGCAGAGATTGTAAAGATAGGCAGCACGGCTGCGGGGCAGCTTACGCTGGACTCGGCTGCTCATCCCAACGGGCTCAGGAAGGCTCACTCTAACGGGGCGGCGTGCGATGAAGTAATTAAACCCTTCACACATACGATTTATAGAGGCTCCACCATTCCCGAGGGTATCAGTTTCCTTCTGAGGTTTACCGATATTGAATCGCTCATGCTTATCAGGGGGAACAAGGTAAGCAATCTTACTCTTAACGTGGACCCGACCGACCTTCCGCAGCTCAATATGAACGTAGTAGGGAAGGCATTTCAAATACTGTCAGAGAACATATTCGGGACTCCGGCCTCGATTGAAAACATTCCTTACGCACATTGGGAATCGAGCGTGCAGGTGGACAGTGTGGAGCAGACCACAAACCAGTTTGAAAACCTGAGTCTCGTGATCGAGAATACCATACAGGGTAACTTCGTCGTAGGGTCGCCGATCAAGGGCGCGATCACCCCCGGGGAAGGATCTGTAAGCGGCTCATTCACTTATCAGTACGGAAGCCAGCAATTCGCTGAGAAGACAGTTGCGGGAACAGAGACGCAGCTCGACTTTATATGGACCTATATCGGTGACAACAGCCATCAGGTGACAATGAGCGTGCCCAAAGCCAAGTTCGAGGGGAGTCCGCATCCGGGCGTGAGCTCGAAGGACCCGGTGACGGATGAGAAGAGCTTCCTTGGCAGGCTTGATACCAGCAGCGCGCCGAATACGGACATTACAGTTACGGTGAAGAACAACCAGCCAACAGTTGAGGATATGGTTGAGGCCGTTGTTTAAGGATTATTGCTAAGGGGCTGTTTATATTCAATAAATGAATGCTAACAGCCCTTTTTTAGCTTTTCTTTTCCCGGTAGGGGATTAAATGATTGAGGGGAAAGGACGAGATTGCCGCGCCGCTTTGCGGCTCGCAATGACGAGAGAAAGACGGGATTGCCGCTGTTGCTTTGCAACCACTCAATGACATCCTTCGACTAGGCTCAGGATGAGCGGGAAGGGATTGGATTCTGAATAGATCCTGAAAAACGAGTTCAGGACGAAGTTCAGAATGACATAGTGCAATAGTGTAAAGGAGGGGATATGCCTGAAATTAAGAGTTTGACCAAACATGTATCAAATTATGTGACGATATATCCCTACAGGGATATAGAGGATGAGGACTGGCCCGCTTACCAGGACGAGAAAGGCGAGTGGGTGGGTTACGACGAGGGCTGGCGCGAGGTGGGGTTCAAGTGTCCGTACCCGACAGTGGCGAGGCTTACTCAGATAAGGGACCTTACGCAAGACCTGACTGTCGAGGACAGGAGCTTCAAGATTCTCGGAGGAGACCCGAAGCGCGCCGCGAAGTTCCTGGTATATAACCTCATACAGGACATTACAGGGCTTACCGACAAGGGCGAGCGGGTGCTATACGACAAGGACACTAAAGAATGGCTCTACAATGAGTTCTGTAAGTCCTCTTTCCTGCTTAGCAACTTCAGGTCGAGCTATGAGCTCATAGCCGGCAAGGTCACGAAGGAGGAGAAGAAAGAAGAGGAAAATTTTTTGGAAGAGTCAGGGAGTACTTCGAGCGGATATACGAGGGATTCGAAGTCCGCTTCAAAGGGGAAAAAAGAAGGTACCGCGCAGACTCAATCAGACGCAGGGTAAGTCAGCTCGAAGAAAAGAGGAAACTCAGGCGGAAGAACAGGCTCAAGTTTGAAAAGAACGACAGGGACGAGCTTCGCATATTGAAAAAGGCGGGGGACGAGACGGAAGGATTTATACGGAACCTCCCCCAGCACCAGCGGGAGTGGGTATCTCTATGGGAGCTATGCCAGTCTCAGCGCTACGGGCAGGGGATGACCGTAGGCACACTGGTGCATTCCGAGATATGGAATAACCTGGAGAAGCTAGAGTTCGAGGGGCATCCGAAGATGAGGGCGTTTCGGGTAGTGATTGCCGTGGATGAGGCGTTCAGAGAGTTTGCCCTGAAGTCTCAGGAGAGGAAAATGAAAAGGGGCGCCAAGGGGGAAGGGATTGAGGCTCTCGGGCGCCGTAGGGGTATTGCTGGCTCTTAATGAAAAGATTAGATTGCCGCGCTACGCATAATATGCTCCACTCGCAATGACTAAAAGATAAAGACTTTCTTCTTTTCCTAGATGAAAAGAAGCAAAAATCACCGACTGCACATAATATTGCTAAAAATCTCATGTTAACGCTAAAATGTTTTAATTCCGCCCCGGCCCAAAACATTTTGACGCATCAACATAAGATTTTCTTGACGCTAATTATGTGAATGTCAGAATGGACAAGACGAAAGGCTAGATGCTGAAAGTTTTGGGTTTGGACTGGCATGATAGGGGAATACTTACTCGGTTGCAATTTGTCAATGGACCCGATTCCTTACTTACTCGAAATCGTAGTTCAGCATGACAAACTTCGATAATGCGACGTTGTCGTTCCACTTTGCGGTTTGCGATGACGAAGAAAAAGCAAGGGTTAGATTTCTCACATTCGTTTGTAATGACAAATAATGTTTACTATATCTAGAAATGGAAAAGGGAGCACTGTGGCTCCCTTTTTGGTTTGTATGCTTTTTTTAAGCAATAGCTAGTTTTAGCTATTATTTATGGTGATTGTTTAAGTACTCACCATTTTCGGATCTCACGAATTTTCGACCAACCTGTCTGGTGGGCTGTCACACTCGCTTGTCATAATTACCTCCGTAATTATTATAGATGATTTGGGGGTATGGAGTCAATAGGATTCTTGAGATTATGGAGGGGTGAAAGGGAGGCAAAAGCAAAATTCTAGATTCTGAAATGAATTCAGAATGACGGAAGGGGAAAGGCAAAGGGTTAGATGCTGAAACAAGTTCAGCATGACGGATTTGGGATTGCCGCGCTGCGCTCGCAATGACAAGGGTAAGTCAAAAAATTATATCTTCTTTTCCTTGATGAAAGGAAGTAAAAATCGCCGACTTAACAGAAGGTGCCCCCTCACCCTTACCCTCTCCCTCAAGAGAGAGGGAGAAAAAGGATTAAGTGGGAATGAGTAGTTAGGTGAAGTGGTTGTAGAGCATGACGGTTATAAGGATGGTGGTGAGGATGAGGAGCGCGTCGCGGAATGTGAGGCCGAAGATCGTGCGCGCAGGATTTTTGAATTCGCTGGGCATCACGAGGTGGTGCTCATGAATTATAGCCTCCGCCTTGGGGGTTTTGAGCGGGATCATGGAGTCGCGGCCGCACCTTGGGCAGACGCATATCTTTACCCTGAAGATGGTCAGAGTATAGAAAAAGGCGAGTGCGAATGTTATGGTTGCCGGCAGCCATAGGTCGGACTCGAAAACGCCCGTGAATGCGAGGACAAAGGCAACCGCCCAGAGGATGGACTCGGTCTTGAAGCTCCCGTGTGTGGACCTGTCTTCGTATCCGATGTAGAAGCAGTTTGTGCAGAGTTTTTTCACCAGGGATAGGATAATGGATGGGTGAGGGATTGAAAGCGGGGCATGTATTTATCCTTTGACCGGGCTCAGGATAAGGGGGGTTTGAGATTGCCGAGAGGTTTTACCCGACATGTAGTGACAAGGGAAAAAAGCAAAAAATTATATCTTCTTTTTCTTGATAAAAAGAAGCAAAAATCATCGACTTAACAGAATTTGGCTAAAAACAGACCATCTCGGCTAAAATCTGTTAATTCAGCCCCATTCCTAAAAGATTTTCACGCCTCGATAATCTGTTTTCTTAACGCCAATTCTGTGAATGTCGGGAAAGGAAAAGGCATTAGGGAATAAGAAATAGGAAAAATCCCCCTGTATCCCCTTTTTCTAAGGGGGGGAATGAAAAAAACAAAAGCGGGGTTGTGGCGCTGTGGTTGCAAAGGTGGGTCGAAGTATTGCAGTGTTACTATAAATATGTTGGAATAATAGTTGGTTATGAATGGAAGTTAAGAGATGGATTTAAGATTTGGGGGCTTCAAACTGGTCTGGTTTTTGGTCATTCTGCGTGTTTTGGGGGACATTATCGCCGACTGTGAGGTTGTGTTCTTGGATGAGGACCTGGGCTTTGGGAGTGTCGAGCGGGATCATCTTGTCCTTGCCGCAGTTAGGGCAGAGCCGGCCCTCCGAGAACGAGTCCATAATATTTATCAGTCCGGCTATTGCTACTATTGCCGCGACCACGGCTCCGTATATAAAAGACTGAAGGAGCTTCTGGCCTGTAAAGAGTATAATTACCGCCACAACTACTTCTATTATTCCGACATAGATATTGCCGGACAAGAGGCCGTGCTTACCTTTGCCGATGAAATTGCAATTGGTGCAGAGTTTTTGCATCAGGAAATTATAACACAGTTGGGATTTTGAGGATGAAGGGAGAGTGGTCGTTCAGTTATATGATAATAAGGTTAATGTAGAGGAAGTGGAGTATAGGCTAGCGGCGTAGGTGAGGTTTTTATATTGTATTTTAAATCCACCCTATTTTATTCCAAGAGTTTATGTGCCGGTAGATAATGGGCATAAGTGCTTTTAACTAAAGGCGTCTAAATGCTCACACGTTCGCATTCGTTTCCTTTTACTAAGGAGGGAATTAAAGGATTGAAAGATGAAAATCGAGATTCTGAAATGATCCTGAAACGAGTTCAGGACAGGGTTCAGAATGACAGACTCTAAAGGATAAATGAATAGATTTCTCGGCTGCGCTCTAAATGACATTCTTCGAAAGGTTCAGGCTGGGCGGGAAAAAGATAAATCATCTTTCTTCTTTTCCTAGATGAAAAGAAGCAAAAATCACCGACTGCACGGAATGTGGCTAAAAATGGGCTATCTCGGCTAAAATCTTTTAATTCAACCCTGATTAGAATCGTGGTTTAGTGAAGCGAGACTAATTACATTATTTCTTATAGGAAAGGGCGTCCAATTCCTCGCTAGCTCGAAATCGTCCCGGAAAGATTTTTACGCCTCAATATTCTATTTTCTTAACGCCAATTCCGTGAATGTCGAGAAGGGTAATACAAAGACGAGATTTCTAATTTACATTCAGAATGACAGATAAAAAAGGATGGTAGATATGTTCGGTTATTGAGTGGTTTTGGGGCTGGACTGTTGTGATGTTTCTTGCGGGATAGTCAGGTTGTGATCTTTAATTAGGGCCTGGGCTTTGGGAGTGTCGAGAGGGATCATGGTTTTTTTCTGCTTGCAGTTTGGGCATATGTTTGGGTAATGAATGTAGTAATATAAGGTAACAACACCAAATGAGAGCCAAATTACTGACGCAAGTATCCTAACGGAAAAGGAATAAAGCATAAGTGCGCCAAGTAGTGTTATTGCTCCCCAAATAGTTAAAGCTATTCCCCATATTAAAAGTGATTTCTGTCCACGGGATTCGTATCCAATATAGTTACATTCTGGGCAAAGTTTTTGCATGTTTGTATTTGAGAATATAAAACTAATTTTTCAGGCTATGTTGCTCCACTAGTTTGTCCGCTTCCGGGGTATTCATCTCAATCATATCGCCATAGTTACACTTGGGACATGCTCTCCTGCTCTTATTGATACACCTGTAAAGTAAATAGAAGGCGGTAAATAAACAAGCAATAGTAATTATTACGAGTACGAGCGTGGAACCGGAAGTTTCACTATCCGGTATTACGCTTGTAATACCGTTTACACCCACTCCCAATAGCAGGCCCGCCAAAGGGAACCTGCAAGCATTTCTTCCGCTATGACCGGACTCACCGGTGTAAAGACAATTGGAGCAGATTTCTTTCATCACGCTATTATAAAAGAATAAGAATATGAAGTCTAGTTAAGTAATTACATATATGTATCCATTAATCAACAATATAAATAAAGGGTTCTAAATATAGAGGGATTGCAAGCAAACACCTATAAATCTATCTAAGGAATAAAGTAAACGTATAGTGAAAGATTAATTTGTCGATACGTTAATCAAGGTACTGGAAATGGCAGAGATAAATGAAATTACGGTCAAGTTTATTGTAGAAGATGAGCAATTAATACAATTAGGAAAGACAGCTAATAGTACATTCGAAGAATTTAGAGACGGATTTGAGTTTATTACTAAAACATCAGAATCTACTTTTTTCAAGTTTAATAAAGATGTTGAATCGTCAATGAAACAAGCGGAATCTGCATTTGACAGAGTTTTTAAAACAAATTCTCCATTTGGAAATATTTTAACGAACGCTGCAAAGTTGATTGGTGGTGAACAGGCTGCGGAAATTGGTCATAATATCAACTTGCTTATTAAAGATATTCTGGAACCGTTCACTAATGAAAGCGTGATAGTTGATTTGCCAGTAGATCTAAGACCTTTTGTTAATCCCCAAAAAGCAGAACCTATTGAAGGTAATTTGCAAGAAATAGCTAAAAGACAATTTGAACAATTTCTTGCGAAAGGAAGAACAATTGAAGAGTTAGCGCAGGCATATAGAGAAGCGCTACAGAGTGATTTGAATGAAGAATTTGGTAAAATCGAGGGTATAGAAATTCCTGAATTAACGGTTGACATTCCTGACCTAAAAGTTGAGGATTTTCAACGTCGTGGCTTAGAGGAATTTATTGGACCATCAGTATCAACGCAATTACAAAGGGCAATTGATGAACAAGACAGGGGTTTTAAGACCCTCCGTCTGACATTACAGGGTCTTAGTCTGCAATACGATAAAGCTAGAGAATCGGCCTTGGAGCAGTCTGCGGCGATGAAGGAAGGGACTACAGCGCAGGGTGAATTTTCGACATCTCTTGTTGATTTAGTTAAAAACGCGGGGGAAGGGGCAGTAATATTCGGGCATACGAAAGAAGAGTTGGGGGAACTTCTCGGTGTTACTGAGGATGTTACAGAATCTACCAACAACCTAAGTCAAGACGGGCTTCAAGGTGTGATAGACCAGACCGGACAAGCAAGCAAGTCTATAGACACGATGAGCACGAGTGTGGAGGGTGTAGATACTGCGGCTCAAACGGCGGCGGATGGGGGGTTAGATGAGTTTTCGGAGCGAGTGGAAAACCTGAATGAATCTGGCGGATTCTTTGAGGGAATAAAACAGGGGTTCGAGGATTTTGTTGAATCCGTAGGGTCGAATAGTGAACTCATAGCGGATTTCTTTGCTAACACACTCAGCCAGATGAGTCAGAATTTCTCCGACTTATTTTTCAACGTGCTGACCGGGAAGTTTGAGGATTTAAAGGACTTGGTGAAGCAGGCTTTTGAGGCGATACTCAGGTCGTTTCTCGACCTTGTTGCGGCGATTGTCACAAAGCAGATTGTGGTAAGTATTGGGGCACTGTTCGGGTTGGCAGGAAGTGCCAGAGGCGCTGGAGGAAGCGCAGATATTGTTGGCGGTGTTGGTGGTATAGGCGGAAGTATTGGAGATATATTAGGTGGCGGTTCCGGAATTGCAGGTCTATTTGGATTTGCAGGCGGAGCGGCTGCAACAATACCCGCTACAGCTGTGCCAGGAAGTCTCGGTGTCGGAGGATTGACCGGTGGAGTGAGTGTAGGGACTTTAGCTGCCGGGGAGCTTCCATCAACCGGATTTCTTGCAGGTATTGGCGGGATAGGTGGAGCTTTGTCAATTCTCGGTGCAGTTGCCGTTGCCGCGGCATTAGCCATCCCATTACTATCCGGCTTATTCAAGAAGACACCTCGTCTGGACATAGAGTTTGACAGCATAAAAGAAGAAGGCGAGCGCAGGGCGGCGTTTATATCCGAACTGCTCGACACCGATACCCTGATAAACGACATAATAGACATATCCGTAAAGCGAAGCGCCGGTTTGGGCGTTGGCGGCTCGGATAAGATAAAGGAGATTCTAGGCGACGCGATACAGGGGGCAGTAAATAACCTTCTGGATATTATCAACAAGCTTCCGGCTGACCTCGCGGACAAGCTCACGGACGAGCTTCTGAATACGGAGCTTGATACGGAGACGGTAGTCGCGGGGGAGAGGCTTTTCGAGTTTGACGCCAAGGGGAAGAAGATAGCGGAGAAATTCAATCAGCTTATAAACGGGGAGATACAGGCGAAGTTCCTGTTCGCGGTGGACGGATTCCTGCAGACCATGTTCGAGTCGCTCGGGGTACTGCCCGATGCGGCGGCATCGTTCCTCGACGAGAGATTCCGGGAATTCGAGAGCGCAGGGTCGAGGGAGGCGAGAGCGGCAGTGGGGCAGGATCTGCTTGCCGATCTGAACGCCTTTGTCGATGCGTTCAACATAGTAGAGGGGAATATAAATGACGCGATAGGGACGACTATTAATTCCGTAAATTCGCTCTCCCGGACGCTCGGATTCGACGCCGTGCCGTCCATTGATCAACTGACGGAAGAGCTAGGGGAATTAATCAAGAACGCAGAGCTTGACCCGGAGACGGTGCAGAACTACGTCGAGCTGAGAAACGCGATACTGTCGCTGACGTCGGAAATCGTAAGCTCCATATCGAGCCTGATTGGGAAGATAAGCCAGCTTAACAGCACTATCGCGGGATTCGGCGGAAGCTCAGTGGACCTGACCGGGTTCCTCAATACGGCGATTGGGCAGGTGCAGGGCTTCTTTACGGACAATATAGAGAACCTGTCGCTTTCGGAGCAGGAGGCGCTGCTGGACGACCTAGCGGGATTGGGGAACCAATTGCTCGCCGAAGAGCAGGCGGCTTTTCAGGCGCGGCAGGAAGCGGCCCGAAGGGCTGCCGAGGCGCAAAGAGCGGCGATAGAGAGAAGAATAGACGGGCTTAACGAGGAGAAGGAGCGGATACAGGAGGCGTTTGACGAGCGTATAGACGCGCTTAACGAGGAGCTGAGGCTGGCGGAGGAGTTCGCGTCGCTTGCGGAATCCATAAGGCGTACGCTCGACTCGATACTGTTCAGCCCGGAGTCGGTGCTCACGGGAGTGGAGCAGGTAAACGCGCTACAGTCGAATATTGCGCAGCTTCAGCAGGAGCTTGCCGGTACAGTAGATCCCGAAAGGCAGGTCGAGATCGTAGCCCGGCTCGAGGACGCGTTCAAAACCCTGTTCGACGTGGCCGGGGACGCGTTCGGAGTGAATTCGCCCGAGTTCGTGGCTATATTCGATCAGGTAACAGGAGGGCTCGACGCGCTTGCGGAGCTGACCGAGACGAGGGGGCGGTCAGTAGAGGAGATAAACGCCGAGATAGAGAGGCTGACCCAGGAGCAGAACGCGCAGATCGAGCGGATAGACGCGCGGATAGAGGCGCTGCAGGACAGGCTGTCGGCCATAGGGGAGCAGACGGCGCAGAATACATTCCAGGCGTCGCAGAGGCTGATAGAGCTGTTTGAGTTCATACGCGGGGAGTATATAAGGATACTGGAGGAGAGGTTTGCGCAGCTCGAGGAAGTGAGCGAGTTCGGATTCGATAACGAGATCGAGGGACTTCAGGCGATAGCGGGTATAAACGACGAGCAGCTTGTGGTGCTGAGGTCGATAGAGTCGGTGCTGCAGAACGTGCAGGGTTTCGCCGAGGGCACGGGAGGGTTGATACGGGACTTCGGCAGGGGGACGCTTGCGGTGCTGCACGGAAGGGAGGCCGTGCTGACCGAGGACCAGCTCGTGCAGCTGAGGGCCGGGCTGATAAATCAGTTCGTGAGCGCTGTGGCGAGTGGGCCGGGGCTTGCGGACCAGTTCCGTGAGAGTATAGGCACAGGGGACGGACTGTTAAGCAGGTTTGTCGAGAGGATAGGCGGAGACGAGGGAGGCTCAGGCGAGATGCATGTGGATATCAACGTGAACGTGAACGGAGGCTCGGGGGCTACGGCGGCGTCGATAGGGACCGAGATAGAGAACATGCTGGTGAGGAGCATACGGCAGGGCGGAAGACTGAGGAGCGCGATACAGGATGCGGGGGCGAAGAGACTGAATTGAGGGGGGAGTTAGTACCCCCGCCCTGACCCTCCCCCTGTGAGGGGGAGGGAAAGAAAGAGTAGGCGGGATCGCTGCAGTGGCTTCAACGTTTCAGAATAGCGACTAAAAGGCAAAGATAGATTCTTCTTTTCCTTGATGAAAAGAAGCAAAAATCATCGACTCCACAGAATATGGCTAAAAATCTCATGTTAACGCTAAAATGTTTTAATTCCTCCTTGATTAGTTCGCGGTTAGCTGAGGCAAGAATGTGAACATTATTGTATATAGCGTAGGGCGTCCGATTCCTCGCTTGTTCGGAATCGTCCTAAAATATTTCTTAACGCATTAACAAGCGATTTTCTTCACACCAATTCTGTGATGTCGGGAAAAGTAAAAAAATAACATTCTGAATCGAGGACGGACTTTTACTCACTCACCCATTCAATTGCGGACTTGAGCTCATCGTTGTTGAAAATACGGACTATCCCAGGCATTGCAAAGCCGAATACTTTCCCCATAACGCGTATCCACTCGACATCGGTCACAATCGCTATCTTCTCCCACGACGTGATATGACCTAAACCCACCTTAGCGTCTTCCCACATCGCTCCGGCCTCGTATGACTCAAAATCGTCCCCTATGTAATAAAGGAAACGAATTTTGGGAAATTTGGCCAGCTTTTTCTCAACCTCCGGTATGAGGACTTTCTCATAATCCTCGGCCGTTACTTTTCCCTTGGCCGTAAACCCGAGAACATTTTCCGGAAGACCCGTGATTGGTTCTATCATTTCTCGGCCCCCTTTCTAGTGTAGTTATCTATAATATAAACGCTATGAGACGCTGTTTATATAGCTATGGTTAGTGATAATATTTTGGTTGAAGCTACACTAAAGCCGGATTCCAAACAACCTTCCGACCCGGATCAAGCCCCGCCGCAAATTTTACAGTTCTCCATCCCCTGATATTCTTTATTTATTACCCCTTTTTCATCGAAAGAAAGCTTGCAGCACTCGATGAACATATCCTTTATCATCCGGCGACCCCTCTGCACTCTGGACTTAAGCCCCGAATAGGAGAGACCCATTCGCCGCGCTATTTCTTTCTGCTTTTTACCCTCTAAATCGCTCAACATGAGCGGCTCACGGTACTTCATAGGCAACCGGTCTATGAATACGTTCAGGCATTGCGTAATGCAGGGCAGTGGGTTTTCTTCTGCCGAATCTTTGGTAGCGGCCCTGCTCTCGTCAAATTCCGAATCATATCTGTTCTTCCTGTAATAGTCGTTGAGCGTATTCTCGACTATCGTATATATCCAGGACGTGAGTTTTTTCTTATCCCTCAGGCATTCGATGTGCGTGTGTATTTTTATAAAAATCTCCTGCATCAAGTCATCCGCGTCGTCCTTTCGCCTGAGCTTTCTGAGCAGATGCGACCTGATGTTCCCCGAAAATTCCTCCCATACCTGAGCAGTCTCCGGCGTGTTTTCCATAATTATATTCCTGCCATTTATTGTTTCCGCCATGTCCAACTTCTCTTAATTGATATATCCCCCATCCTAACCTTCCCCCCGATTGGGGGAAGGAATTATGAGTAATAATTATCCCGCGGGCGCATACCTTATATTATATGGCATAAAGGGTAGATGCGCCCGCGCGGAATCTTCCCCGGCTCTTTAACCGCAATCACAGCTAGTGCACTTACATTCGCAAACACAGTTCTCACACTTGCAATTCTCGCATTCACACCTGATTTCTTTTGTTTCCTGCTCTGCCATGTCGGGCCTCCTTATTTTTTGTTCTCATCAGAATAGACGCGAAAAGGGAAAAAAGACGCAAAAATCTTTCTTCTATTCGCCCCTTAAAGAAAAATTTGCATATTACTTCTTTTAATTACGATAATAAAACTGGTAAAATCCGACACTCTAAGCTACACTTTATTCTTAAACCAGCAGGAGGTAAGATTCATGAAAAGGATTTTATTCACACTCGCGATAACTCTGGGACTGGCCCTCGGCGGCGCGGTTCTGACTACCTCAAACGTACTAGCGTGCGGCGGTAAAGATAAAGGCGCTACAACGGAGCAGCCATCTGACTCGGGTGATTCCGGAACCCAGTCATAATAAGTCTCTAAATATTTATCAGATTTTGAAAAAGCCCTGGAATGGCTCGATGCGGCTGTTCGAGGGCTTTTTTAAAGGGCTCTCATGTGAAGTTCTGAAGCCGCCGATCTACTGTATTTCAGGTAAAGCGGGCAGTGGATGACGGTCCGAGTATCCTAATAAAGCGTTGAGCACTGAGTACGGTATCACGTGAGCTTGAAAACACTCTCGGGCTTAATCTTAAATATAACCCTTTTCTCGTCGGGCCCGCCATGAGGATATTCGTCCACGCCCAGATATTTTTTAGCCATACGGTTAATATGCTCTTCCGCCCCCTCGTGGGTATCCTCAACGACTACTCCCTGTACCATTGCCTGTTTATAGGGATTTTCGGCGTCGAAAACAGATACGGCGACCCTGTTGTCGCGTCTGATATTCTCGGGCTTAAGGCGTCCTTCCGCGGTGTTGATAATTATATGCTCCCCGTCCGAGTCCACCCAGACGAGACTCACATGAGGCGAGCCGTCGGGCATCACTGTTGCGACTGCGGCGAAGTTTTTCCCCTCAGTGCACAGCTTGTAAATGAATTCATCTAGTTTCATTTTTTCACTCCTTAAAGATAGAGTTTTCATTTGTTTTTTCTATCCAATGTGGAAGTAGAAAAAACAAGGTCAAATCTATAAAGTTAATAACTACCCCATAAATCGGATTCAAATGTATTCCAACTAATATTCCAATGAAGGCGAGCAATATTGTCAAAACAAGAATTTCTGGATGTATTTTATAAAAGGTTTTAATCAAGTTGCCTGCATCAGCAAGATTTGCTGAATCCTTAATGTGAAGTTGTCTGTCCATTGAGCCGCATTTTGGACAAGGCAGATTTGCATCTTCACTATCTATGTTTTCTCGACAATTCTGACATATCATTAACTTGTACCTCCATAGTCAGTGTTTTGATATTAAAATACATTAAATAGAGCAAAATATCGGAAAGTCAAATTGAAGTGCTTATCCGCTTTCCTCATTGCGGCCTCTTAGCGTAATTGCTTTGCTAGGATCACCTTCGGTAAGTTTAGAACCTTCATAACGTACACAAAATACAAAGCTGAATATAGCGGAACGGGTCAATCTTAATAAAAATAAAGCGCGCTGATGGAATACATCTAACGGAACGACTAGGTCCCCTGCATTTTGATTAACTACAGAATAGGGGTCAGAGTGAAAATTTTCCTTTTGAAGAACACAAAAGATTCTGTGTTCAATTGCATTACGCCATTCTTTAAACTCAGGCCAATCTCCTGTTTTGCTATTTAAATCTGTAGCGAGTGCGTATAGGGCAACTATTGCCGGATTATCGATTTGGTTTATACGTTCCCATCGGGATCGCCAGAAGCTCTCAAAATATAATACTTCCTTAGGCTGAGCTAATTCGAATAATTCGCAAATTGCCATTGCAATTTTATCAAGTATTGCAAAACAATTTCGAAAACTCAGACGTAGCATTTCAGAGCGAGGGCCATGCATCTCATCCTCAAATAGTTGTGTTATTCGGATTTCATCTTCCAAGAGGTCCCATTCGGATTCTAAAGGAAGTACTGCTTGGTAATACATCAATCTAGCAAATGTAAACTCTGACTTAACTCGATTTAATATGAACTCCATTCTAGGAACAAAATTACCTCCTATTGGCCCGGATGATTTAGGTACTGTGAGATCATCACTTCTAGCTCCAGCGCATCCACAGTAAATAGAATGCTCAGAAAGGGATAGATGTTGTTCTAAGCAAAATTTACGATATTTTGAGTGCTGATTATGTTCTGATTCAGTTTCGGAAGTTTCATGTTCTATATTTTTGCTGTCGTATCCATGTTCTAATAATTTTTGTTTCAGTAATTCTGAGCGCATATGCCAAGCTTGACGATTGTACAATGTATCTGCAAAATCGCTTGCTACTGAATACCCCTCAATCGCTTGAGCGAGTAAATTGATTGAATAGGTATCTGATATTTCATTTAATTTGAGTAAGGCATCAGCCCTGCTTGCATTTGCCTGTGGAAATTTCGGATATTCAGTAATTACATCATCATAGTATATAATCGCTTCTACAACTCGGTTGCATTTTAACAAACAATTACCAAGGTTGACCCACAACTTTGCCCAGAACGCTCTATCGTGTGTTTGTAGGGATTTGTAAGCTCTCCAATATCGAGATTTACTCTTAACGATGTCTTGGATTTCGGATGGATTTAATTTGAAACCAGGTTTACTTTTTTTAAGGTCAAATAATGAACTATAAGCGTTTCCAATATTATAATCATAGCTGGCTTGAGTTACATTTTTACGAAGGACCGCCTCCTCATTCTCCAAGATAGAAAGACCTTTTTTAACAATTTGTTCCTGTCCGGATTCAGTCCCTATGTCAATTAGCCAACCGGCTAGTGATCCTTTAAGTAGTCTTTCTGATGGCCGAGACAAATCGATAGGTTTAGCGAGTCTGTCTTCTGTTAATCTTAGAGCTGTGTCGTGATCTGATTGGTTAGCTGCTAGTTCTATTTCATGAAGCAGTTCGGCGTCTTTTTTGTTTATGTATCTGACTATTTCTGAAGACATAATATAAATTATTAACTAGGATACATTTAATTCAATCCTCTATTTTTTGTTTATATACTGGTTTTACTCTGTATGAGTTCTTAAATTGCTTATAAGCATATTGTATCTGTCTCTTTTTTTCGAATGCCTCATGCGCTAAGCCTTAAATGCTCTCTCAAGCGCGAAGGTATCCTCAAACATCTTGTAGGATATTATCTTACCTTCCTTTATTTTACACACCAGAGCCCATTCGCACTCGAATATCTTTCCTGTCGCCCTGACCCGGTGCTTCATCAGACCGTAGGCGAAAATATAATCTTCGTGAGGGGCGGTTACATACACCTTAAAGTCCTCTGTATCGAACAATTCACCTAATATCCGCACAAACTCTGTTACTCCTTCTTTCCCGTGAAATGTATTGTAAATGGGTACTGTACCGGGTCCCTGTGCCTCAAAAACCGCGTCTTTATGAACGGCTTCAAGAATCTCATCCATATTACCCCCTCCGATTCCGGAGAAGAATTTTTCAACTGCATTTTGTTTGTTCATGACTTACTCCTCATTGACTTCGTCTTTTTTTCAAGTTCTTTGTAATGTTTTATCTTTTTCTCAATTGCCTCCAGATGTTTACTAAGATCAGTCAGCCTTTGGTATAAATCGTCCTTAAAATTCTCGAGCATCTCCCTGCGTTCCCCCGCTGTTGAATTACCTTTCCGCCTGAGATCTGCGAATGTTTTCATCCGGCTTATAGGCATTCCCGTTACTCGGAGTCTATTCAGGAACTCTATCCAGGCTACATCGTTTTCGGAGTAGTAACGATGGCCGTCACCCCTCCTTTTTACTTGGTCAATCAGGCCTATTTTCTCATAGTATCTGAGAGTATGTTTACTTAGCCCCGTTAACTCCGAGACGTCTTTTATCTTTAACGGTTTATTCATCCTATTATTCCTCGTCTTTTCTGAATCAATTGAAAGTATACAAGTTAGAGCGCACTCTAAGTCAAGCGGCATTGTGATTTATGCTGTAGGTTCGATTCAGGCGCCGGGGTAGGTACTCTTTGACTGCCTGCGAGCGCACGGTCGGAGGGCTTGCTTAACTATTAAGTATCGAAGAAATAACCGTCATAAAAACCAGCAATCATTTCTCCACCCGCTTCCATCCGCCGTTGAGGTCCGCTTTACGGGGACCGCAGTCGTCCTTGACTTCTTTGAATGTCAGTACATTGTTCCTGACCATGAATGTATACGTGCCGGCGTCGACGCATGAGTTATCTATGAAGGTTATTTGATTCCCTTCGAGGCTGTACCTGCCTTCCGTGTCCTCATGGTTTTTCGAATCGCCCTTGAACGTAAAGTCGAATGTGGCGTCGGGGTCGAATTTCAATATCCCCTCTATCGTGTCTTCTCCGCTGCCTATTGTTCTTGTCCACACCCCTGTAAGCTCGGGCTGAAGGTTCGGGGATTCCTTGCATCCGGCCGACAGCAAAATAACTGCGAATAAAACTAAAATTATATATTTGTATTCATAAACCATTCTTTTCTCCTACAATATTCTTTCTCATAAATTTCCAGGGGACTAATTTTAACTGCAAAAACGGGGTGATAGAAAAATCGTGCTGCTGATATTATAACAATCAAAGAAAATAAATTAAGTCCCGTCGTTTTTAGCTATACTTTAAATATAATGGTTAATCAATACCTCAAAGCCGGACTCTTTGTTTTTATTTCCGCTATTGCAACTCTTGTATTCATATCCTGCGATTCCGAAATAGACGGATGCTTCGGCGTGAACCTCGAGCGGAGCTCCTGCCCGTCCCAGACAATCCTGGCCATTGGGCAGCAGGACGGGCTCAGCTGCATCAAGTGCACCGGTCAGGAGACTGGGGACAGGTTTTCAATTGACTGGGTTGTTGCGGTTCTCGAAGGTACTCCGAACCCCGGAACCATCTTCAGTTTCCTGAACACCTCCGCACTTTGGCTCGCTGAGTTCTCCGACTGCGAAACGATGAACCTCTTTGAAACATCCCAGAACCAGCTCGGAAGATTCGTGAAGGGTGAATTCGCGGGGACTCTGGAGGATATAAGGCCTTTTCAGATAGACAAGCTCTCGCTCTTTATCAATATCCCCGGTGTTAGGGTAGAAAACGCAACATGCAATTTCTGCTCCGACTCCATCCCGCCCCGCTGTTTTGAAGTGATTACTTTTGATTAGTCTCTGGCTCTATCTCCCGCCGCTTGAAATTGGAAGGAGCGTTAGTCTTTCGCCGTTCACGGTAACGGCGCCGAGTTCGTTTTCGATCATCCTTACCCTGAATTTTTTAGGGGCGGGTCCGTTCACGCTGTATTCGGGGATCTCGTATTTATAGGACTCTCCGCCGTCGATTATCTCAATATAGTAATCGACCCTGTATCTGTCGGCATGGCGTATGAGCACTCTGCCCCGGGCTTTGTGCAGAACGACGCAGTCCGCCGTGTCGCTTAATTTATGCGAGAGCGGGCAATACTCCGTATGCGTTCCGTGAAGGTAGCGGAACGCGAGCAGCCCCGTGATAATTACCGCAAACGCGAGAATGAATATAAATAATTTCTTTCCGGACAATTGCGTACAATTTTCCTCGTCGGTATAGTAGTCTTAAGTATGACTGAATTCGATTTTCTTATAAAGTAAATGCGCTTGATATTCGAACCCGATCCACTTATGAAATTATATTTTAACGCAAAGTTAACAAATCCGTTGTAAAATCTGCTTGTGGGAATAATAGAGGAAGCGCATCAATGAAATTCTTATTTTTATCCCGTGTCCGAATATTGATTTTCTTGATCCTGCCCGTCGTTATTCTCTATTCCTGTGAGAGGCCTGAAAGGACGAAAAGGAAAGAAAGCATCAAGATTGCCGCGACTCAGAGCCCTTCGCCAACGATGGGCCCCGCTCCCGTAGTGCGTGGCGATTCATCGCCGAGGCTCATCCTGGGAATAATCGTCGATCAGATGCGCTATGATTTCCTTCCGCGCTATTGGAACAGGTTCGGGGACGGCGGCTTCAGGAAGCTGGTAAAGGGCGGATACAGTTTCAATAATACAAAATACAACTTTGCGCCTACCAAAACCTGTCCCACACATACATCTATCTACACTGGCGCTACACCTTCCGTGCACGGGATTATAGGAAATAGCTGGTTCGACAGGTCCTTAGGAAACAAGGGCGATGAAATGTACTGCGCCTATGACGGCGCTGTATTTCCGGTAGGGATTGAAAAAGGGAGAGATAGTGATGATTCAACGGGTCGAAGATCGCCGGGAAACATGCTTGTCACAACCGTAACGGACGAGTTCAGACTTGCGACGAACATGGAGTCGGTCGTAATCGGGATATCGCTCAAGGACAGAGGGGCGATAATGCCTGCGGGGCATCTGGGCAACGCTGCGTACTGGCTCGACGATAACACCGGGACCTGGATTACAAGCTCATATTATTACAGGGCGGAGGGGAATAGAGATAAACGGACGCTTCAATTGCCGGGTTGGGTAAGAACTTTTAACGAGAAGTATTCAGCCGAAAAATATTTGAAACAACCGGGTATAGACGGAAAATGGAAGACCCTCCTCGATAAATCGAAATACTCCGCGAGTGACGAGGGCAACGAGAAATACGAAAAGTCCATAAGGGGTAAGGATGAGGGCGGGAACTACAGACCGCCTGTTCTCCCGTACGATCTGGTGGAGGTCCTAACGGAGAATGAAAAGGAATTCAGGGGCAAATGGGGAAGGCTCATCAAACACACCCCTTACGGAAATTCGATTACGGCTGACTTCGCGATTGCGGCTTTGAGGGACGATGAGCTTGCGCTTGGAAGGGACGAAATCACCGATTTTATGGCAGTGAGCTTTTCCGCTACCGATATAATCGGCCACAGCTACGGGCCGCGCTCCATGGAGATCGAGGACGCTTACATAAGGCTCGACAGGGATATCGCCGGGATTCTCGATGAGATAGACGAGCGTGTAGGGGAGGGGAATTACCTCGTGTTTCTCACTTCTGACCACGGTGCTGTCGATGTTCCGCTCTACCTTCAGGATGAGGGCATCCCCGCCGGTTATTTTATGGACGATGACGACGTGAAGGACAATCTCAACCGATACCTTAAAGAGAAATTCGACTTGGGGGATACGGACGCGGTTTTAAGCTACAGCAACCAGCAGGTGTATCTCGACCGGAAGGCTATTGCAAAGGACTCCAGGCTTAATATTGTGGAGGTCGAAAGTGAGGTCGTCAGGTATATGATGGCACTTGACGGTGTTGCGGACGCGGTTACGGCGTCCGATCTCAACAAGGCGGAATTCAGCCGGGGCAGGAAGCTTATGGTACAGAACGGTTTTAACAGAAAGAGGTCGGGCGATGTCGCCATCATCATGGAGCCCTCCTGGATAGAGTACAAGAAGAGGTTCGACAAGAAGGGCACGACCCACGGAGCACCCTACAACTACGACACTCACGTGCCGCTCGTATTTTACGGATGGAAGATAAAAGAGGGGGAGTCCGTGAGGCCTGTTGAGATTACGGATATAGCCCCTACTATTTCCGCGCTCTTGAAAATCCCCTTCCCGAACGGCGCGACCGGAAACCCGCTCGTTGAATTATTCGACTAAGGGTATTTCAGGCCCGGTACATGCCCTCCCCAAGTCGCATCATTTTGTATTTCGTCACAAAAACACGGGTTCGGCGAACAGAAGTGTGGTCATGGACTCATTCTTTATTAAGGGTTCTTTGTGTGTACTGTGCAACAAGGGGAGATTAATCTCCGCTACTCGAACCTGAAGCTCCCGACAACTTCCTCGAACTTATCCGTTAGCCTCGTATAATTCGGATAGCACGTGAATATTACTTTTTTCCCTCCATCCACGAAATAGATCGAGTAAACCTCTTCCCCTTCGAGCATCCCTTCTTCAATCACCTGCCATACCTTCTTGGCTTTCTTACCTCCGATTTCAAAGTCATCTATACGAGCGATTCCTTTCGTCTCTGTAATAAGCTCGGCGAGGGAGTTCCCGTAATCCGGGAATATCCAGGCCTCGATCTTGAGCGTATCGGCGGGGAAATAGTGAAAACCCTTCATGCGCGGCTCGTCTTCCTGATAGCTCATAACGGCGAAGTAGTTCCCGCCCTCCTTTTCCGCCTCATCGAGGCTCTCGTACAGCTCGACCTGGGTCTCAAGCCTCCATGTTTCCGGATATTTTATGGAAAATCCGTGCCTGCTCTTATAAACCTCAGCAGAGGTCTTCTTATTCCCGCTTTCCCTGTCTTTTTCTCCCTCGGCGGCGGAGGCGGATCCGGTGAATGACAGTAAAAGAGCGATCAGGAATATCGATATGCCGGCCAGGCTGATTTTATTTCGGCGGTTCATTCAATCATTATAGATGAACATCATCATCTTTTCATAATTTTTGTCGCATAGCATTACATTTTTTCCCCCGGAGAGGGATTTAATTTGCTCCATAGCGTTTGAAAGCTCGACAGTCGCAATATTATCCTTATCGAATACGAGCTGTAACTCCTCTTCTTCGGGGAAAAGGTGGCGGAGCTTTATACCCGCCTGCTGAAACTGAAGAGGCGAGCCTTCTCCTTCGAGCGACCACTCTATATTATCATTCATCCAGATTTCGATTCTGAGATGCATATTACCTTCCTTCCTTCCGCGCTTATCTGAAAGCGGGAATAACCTTCTTTGAAAATAACTCTAAATGCGGCTCCGCCCACGAGGCGGGAAGCCCCGGCGGAAGCGTCCACGAGAGAAAGTGCGTAAGCGGGGCTTTTTCAAGGTGCTTGTTAATCATGTCTATGCAGATATCGGGGTCGACTACGTTAAGCCTTCCGAGCTCTCGCAGGTGCTGCTTGTCCCTTATCGGCTCGTATACGCCGGACATCCCCGCTTCCTTGAACCACTCGTTGTATTTGTTCGCCTGGTATATCACATGCTCAGCTGCCTCGTCCCACGTCTTCTTAGGGTCCTCGGATACAATAAGCCAGTGGATGCCGTCTGCGATCTTAACGTTGTCTGTGGGCTTGCCCGCCTTCTTGAGTTCCTCCACATATAATTTGTAGGATTCCTCGATAGGCCCGCCTCCGCCCATGTATCCGTCCCCGTATTTCACCGCGCGCTTGAGAGCCGCCGGCACGAACCCGCCAATCCATAAGGGTGGTCCCGGTTTTTGCGCGGGTTCGGGGGAAATACTTACGTTACCGACCCTGAAATATTCCCCTTTGTAGTCCAGTTTCTCTCCCGCCCAGAGCCTTGTGATTATTTCGAGCGCCTCGTCCGTGCGCCCGCCTCTCTCGCTTATGTCTATATCGAGCCCCCGGAACTCGTCCACTTTATACCCGACCGCCACGCCGAGCTCGAACCTGCCGCCCGAAATTATGTCCACCGTCGCCGCGTCCTCGGCCAGCCTTACCGGATCGTAAAGCGGAAGGAGCGCTACTCCGGTCGCTATTCTTATCTTCTTTGTTTTTGCCGCTATCGCAGCGGATATGGGGAGGAGGGAAGGGGAGTATCCGTCCTCGGTGAAGTGATGCTCCGAGAGCCAGACGTCATCGAACCCTATATCCTCCGCCCACGCTATCTGATCCAGTATTTCCGAATATACCTTTTCATAAGGGCGTCTCCACTGCGGGGGGTTTCTGAAATCGTACCACAGGCCGAACCTTAGATTCCTCTTTGAGCCTTCATTCATAAGACCACCTTTTGCTTTATTTGTATAAATTAATTTAACGGGTGACGAGGGAGAGGGCAAAGCCGCTTATGTGTGCGTATTCTTAGCGTTAAGCGCGCCTGACACGACGTTTTTCAGGTCGTCATAACGGATTTCATCGTTGTCTCTGAAATTAATGCAGCCTTTTCCGTGTCTTATATCCGGGTGCTTTTCGATGTAAGGGGCAATGTGCTCCTCGGAGCATGTATAAAGCGCGATGTAGTTTTTTTGATTCGCGACCGCTACCCAGTTTCCATTCTTCTCAATGGTCGGCATCTTGTATTTCATGGTTACGACCGCACCGGGAAACCATGTCTTAATATGCCGGAGAAGCTTCATTATCCTCTCCCGCCTGTCGAGCGGGAGCTTGTCCATATACTCGTCAATAGTCATAATCTCGGATTTCACAAACCGGGTCGAATTTCGAGACGAATTTATGTTACAGCTATTTTTTCGGTTCCAATATTAACGCGACAGTCTGAACCTTGATTTTCCCGTTCTCGAAAAGGAATGTATCGGTAGCGAAGGGAATTTTGTATGCGGCGGACTCGGCATTCCAGATTATGTACGCGACATTGCTGTCCACGGTCTTGTTCGTAAGCTCGAATTTTGCGCCCGTAGGAATGATATCCCTTGTAAAGGTCGTGAAAAGGTCTCTGATATTATCCAGCCCCGTAATTATGCCTCTGGAATTAATTATTTTGGACTCGTCCGTATAGTCCTCGAGAATCGCCTCTATATCCCCTTCATTGACCGCGCTAAGGTGGTGGTCCAATATTTGTTCTGACATGCTGGCCCTCCGTAGACACTTTATACAACCATATTACTTTATTTTCATATTATGGCGAACATATATCTCACTTGAAATCCTCATAATCTTATTTCTATTGTTGGACAAATCCACCCTTCAAGAGCCTGAATTTTCTATTGCATTCTTCAAACGAGCCAAATGGTTTGAATCGCTCTTTTTCATTAGAAACAGTATAAGTGGATGAATGATCTTCCAAAATCCTTTGGCTTTGCATACGGCGTTGAGTCGAACCTCAGTGTAGTTATTATGGCTACTAACTGAATACTCGTATGTTGCAGTAATCCCGCCTTGTGTTGAGGTTAAAGCAATCACCTTCTGTGGTTCCCAAGTGGACACTTCCGTCTCGCGTTCTGCGCCACGAGAGACAAAACTAAACCGTGAGCCCAAACCAATCGGCCCAGGGGTAACAGGTTTTATTTTTTCAACGCCCGTCATCCATTTACCGGCTTGACTCATATCCGTAAGGAATGACCAAACTTCATCCGATGGGCGATCAATCTTTTCCTTTACAGTAAAACCGTTTGCCATAGAACGCTCACCTGCGGTCTAGGAATTAACATAAGCCCCATCAATTATCGAAATCACTCTTTCAGTATTGACCCGGCGTCCAGGTCAACCGCTGAAGAGAAATTACGCGATACAATAACCTTCGCCAGCTCCTTTGTGCGGCCCTCGGCTCCGATTACTCCCACATGAAAATGTACCGGAAAGCATAGGACGGAGAGCGCGGCCAGGCGGAAATCGTACAAGGCCTCTTCCCATGTGTAACCGCTCACCCCTTCTTCTAGAAGCGTATCGTGCCACTTTCTCAGCACCCTGAGCTGATGCCTCTTTCGTTCTTTGGGCAGCTCGCTTCCGCCCATTAGTCTCGCGACGTCAAACGTCCCGAGGGTTTTCACCGCAAGCTGCCAGTCTATTATTATGATCGGGTCCGGAGAACCCGGCGGCGCGAATAAAAGATTGTCCTCTCTCAGGTCGCTGTGAACGATCGTCTTTGGCCTTTTGGCGATCTCTTTATTCTTCCAGTCGATAAAACGGCATAACTTTTCCCCCAATTCAAGCCCCTCCGGTTCCAGGTACTGGCCGAAGTGAGTAACGAAAGATTCCCACTTCTGAGCGTAATCGTCACTTACCCCGTTTCTATCCGGCATCCATTCAAGCTTTTCCAGCGCTTCATTGTTCCAGTACCGGGCCTGCAGCCTGGCCAGCTCTTCTACCGTATCCATAACCTGCCGCTCGTGCATACCCACGAGCTGGTCACCCGGCGTAAAAGAGCTCAGGTCCTCCATTACCATCGAAAAAGCAGGCGGTTCGTCCACCGCATAGTAAACGCGGGGAAGCCGTACCGGAACATTTACCGCTACTTCCTTATAAAACCGTATCTCTCTCTGAAACGCGTGAAGCTCATCGCCGAACTGCCGGAAGTCCCCTTCCTCAGGTTCGATTTTAACCACTACCGACAGGGGGGCGTCTTTCTCATGAGCATCGTATTCGATTCTCACCCGCACGACACTGCTTAGAAAGCCTATTTCCTGTCCCAGAATATCCTTTGCGAGAGACTTAGCGGAGGCTTTTTTAAGCACTCCTCCCTCTCTGAGCGCGTGGGTTATCCACTCAGGCGTTATCTCATCAGGGTGCATCGGGTCTTTAATTGTCATAGCGGGAATTATATTATGCCACAGCCGGGACAGGCAAGGTCTTTTTTTACGGTGTTAGGCGGAATCATTTGGCGTCCGGTCTGATAGTCGTGCATTGAGTGATGTTGGCGTTCTCGCTTGTATTCTTGGTCTGCTCGCAGTCTATTCTTTTATTGTGATACTCCTGGTGTTCCCGGGCTCTATCTGCCTTGGATGCCCCGGAGCAGTTTAATAAGAACAAAGCCAATCCCAACAAAATCATACCTTTCATCTAATCACCCTCCGACATTTCTTATTTTCTGGCGGTCCGATTGAATACGTTCACGACTTATAAATATATTACATCCGGGTTTATAGGATAGCTCCTTTTTATTAAAAAATGTGAAAGTCTCTCTCCCCCCGCTTCTTAAAGTATATTAACTTTCTTAAGTAACTATTCCACTCTCCCCACCCGCATCATCTCATGGCCCATATCCAGCCACCGGGCGAGTCTCTAACCTGTCCTATTACCTCATCTAGGGCTTTATAGAACCGCCGTTCGATGTCATCGATGCCAAAAATGTACAGAGGATTCGCCGATATAACTCTGCTACCCCGCTTTTTCATACTTACGCTAAAGGCGGCGGGCGCGTCGGCGACGCTGATTATCTTCTTGTCGAGATCTTCCTCCGACAGGGCGAACATTAGCCTGTACTCGTCGTAAGACCTCCCGAACGGCACCACGTTTTCGAGTTTCATAGCCATATTTTTGTTCTCCGCGCGGATCCAGAGGCAGGGGGGATTATTTTGTCCGCCTCATTTCCTGTGAAATGCAATCCTCGAGCCGAGAAATCCGTTATAATTGTAAGGCAATAATGAAAGGAGGTAGTTTAAATGAAAATTCTATTACTGGGTACTATTTTATTGTTTATTACGGGCCTTGTTATGCCCGCTGCGGCTGCGGATGATCCCAATATAAGTGGTGACTTGCGCGAGAATATTCATTCCGCGATGAGCAGTCATGTTGAGAGTAATACCTATGATGGGGATTATATTATTTACGATGCCGTTGAGGGAAAACTGTTAGAGCTTGAATTTAAAGATCTCCATAGCGGAATAGTTAAAAAGGGAAATTTCTACGTAAGCTGTGCCGATTTCACGGACGATGATGGTACGCTTTACGATATAGATTTTCTTGTTGTGGAAAAACAGGGGCAGTTAAAGGTCATTGAGGCTTTGGTCCATTCCGTTAGCGGAAAGAAGAGGCAGTATCAGGTCGAGGAAGATTAATAAAGGCCGGATTCAGATACAGTTATTACCTATCTTTCTGAGATTTCTTTGAACCATAACGGGTAGTTAAGCGTTAAAATCGCAACTGATCATTGCCGGATTCCGGGTGAGAAGCCAAGCAAGCTCGATTTTCAAATCCTTAGAGCGGGAATCGGCAATTTTTGTCACTATATTCATTTTTCCTTACCGCTTCATGCTATCAGCACGGGAAAAATTATCACGAAAAGCAGCACAAACGGCCATAGCCGGCCCTCGGTCACGTCATATTCCCTTAATACGTGACTAATACCCTTTTTCATCATGAAGAGAATCATGGCGGATTCGAAAATTATCGTGAGTGCCGCCCAGACTACACCGACAAGAAAAGCCTGCCTCCTGCCCTGAAACGGCCAGAAATAATTAATGGCGTAAATGACCAGGCCGATAAGGATTGTCCCGGTTATCGTTCCGACCACGTGCCTCGGGTACTCATCCAGATACTTCCCGTATGCAAGCTCTCTCATTGCCCCGTTAACGAACCCGACGGCGAAAAGGGCGGGGTAGATTAGAATATATTTCTCCATTCTTATTCATACAGGATACCGGATGTTTGATTCCATATTTACGGTAGGCGCCTGAGGCGATGAATGTGCGAAGTGATTATCCGAGCCTAATAAGTATAATATTGGTGAGGTATGAGCGCGTTATGAACAGGATAATCGCCGTCTCAGCGTTTTTTATCGTCCTTGGCGTGACGACCTTCATTTTCTTCGAGAAAGGTTATCTGCGGCTCAACTATCCCGGTACATCCAGATTCCCTGTGCGCGGTATAGATATTTCACACCATCAAAGCGCGATAGACTGGCCGCTTCTCGATCGGGAGGAGCTCGACTTCGCCTTCATCAAAGCTACGGAGGGCGGAGACCACAAGGATACGAAGTTCGAGGAGAACTGGAATAAAGCGCACGAGATAGGCCTTGTCAGAGGGGCCTATCATTTCTTCACGTTTTGCAAAACGGGCTATGAGCAGGCGATGAATTATATCGACACGGTCCCTGTGGAGGAAAACACTCTTCCGCCTGTGATCGACCTCGAGTTCGGGGGTAACTGCAGCGCAAGGCCTTCCAAAGAGGAAGTGTTGGAGGAGATTGCGGAATTTTCCAATATTATGGAGTCAAGGTACGGCAAGCGCCCTCTCATATACGCAACACGGCAGTCCTATGAGGAGTTTCTGGCGGGTGAGCTGCCCGGGCAAAAGATATGGATACGGGATATCTATTCATCGCCCCGTCTCCCGGATAAGAGGGAATGGAGCTTCTGGCAGTATGCCAACCGGGGAAGGCTAATCGGCATAGAGGGTTTTGTCGATCTGAACGTCTTTAACGGCGACCGCGAGGAGTTTATGGAGCTGGTGGACGGGAAGAGATAAGCCTCACACTTCAGGTAATATTTTCTGAAAGGAATCTGCAATACTGTAAAAACCAGCTGGTAGTTAAATCCCTTTAGATGTGGAATTTTTGCGTTGGATTATTTTACGGCTGCTCGTTTCCGAGCCTGGTTACTCTCTTGTACTGCCCGGTCCGGGAATTGATTTTACAAATGTAATTCTCGATTGCGGTCCCGTGACCCTCCCTCATTCTTTTAAAGGCAATTGTGCAGATAATCGCGTTTCCGCTTTCCTTCACCTTCCTCAGGCGGCTTATCCATGCTTTGACATAGGGGGGTTCTACGGCCAGATCGCGCGCGGACAGCAAAACGCATACCTCCCCGGTGTCGGTATCGATCGCCTGCACCGAGTGCCATTCATAGCCTACGAAATTATTGCTGCGCATCCTGACCTTGAAAACGTTTACGAAAACCCTTGAAAGATCGCGGCAGAGCACAACGTCTTCATACGTGAGGCTCTCGTCCTCGGGTGTGATCTTCCTATATGTCTCGTCCGAGAAGTGTCTCGCGTATATGCTCTTTACGCCGTATCCCTCTCCCAGACCCTTGTAGAAGTGGGCAAGGAACTGTTCGCTCGCGGGCTCAAAGTAGAGCTTAACAAAGCGGCTCTCGGAGGGAATCCCGATGGTCCCCCACTGGTTTGCCATTTTCTTCCGACCTTTAAGGCTTGTGTTTAACCGTACGGCAACGACCCTGCCGCCGTAAGCGGCGTAAATCTGAAAGCAATAATGTACTTCGATAACCCCAATCCAATTATAATACAAAAAAAGATAGTTTGTGAAGGGATAATTTTATTCTCTATAAAAATGAAGGCTGAAACGATCGGATAAATGCTATCGCGAGAGGTTAATGCCTGGCGCTATACATGCCTTGGAGATATATTGAAGATACAACTCTACGGTAACGAATTGCAAACCGTTGATAAAATCATAGTTTTTCTCTGCTTCCACTACGGACAATCCAATACTTCTCTACTTCTTCCAACTACATTTTTGCCAGATTTATCTAAAACAAACACTCAAAATCTTAGCAACTTAATACAGTAAATATTATGCCGAGTGAGCCCCGAAAGAATACTGGTCCCTGCCAAGAGGACCCGCACCTTCTGTTGACGGGGCTCAGGTAGTAACAACCGGTTAACAAAGAGTATAGCAAACTTTAAAATTTTTTGCATCACTTTTTGTGCATATTTTTTCATAAAATGAAAAATTCTTTGGATGATTGGTGAGAAATTCCTAATTTTTGAAGCAATTCCGAGCTAAAAGCAGGAGCCGGGCTAAATATTCATTGCTTAAAACCCTTGATTTTCAGGATACATAGGCTGAATCAAAGCGCTTGTTATGCCGGCCGTTGGATAGACCGCTTTAATCGAGCACAGGGGTCGCGCCTAAAACCTGTATATCGACAGCGTTCATAAACTGGGACCCCGCCCCTATGGTGACGCCCGACTTGAGATAGGTCGCCTTGGTTTTGGGTGGAAGCGTTACGGGAAGAACCCCCACCTCCTGGCTTACGATTGAGCCCGCTCCTCCGGGGGAATTGGATGTGTAGCAGACCCTGACTTTTACGTCCTTATACGTTATATCGCTCGTGTTTTCGATAGTTACGTGATGGATTATCGCGACCGCGCTCCAGGTTGCGTAAACCGACCAATCCGTGACATTGATATACCATTCGGGGTGCTCTGACATCATGCCCTCCAGGTAATTTTGAGCGTTTGCTTTCAGGGCTGTCAGAGGAATAAACACCAATGCTGCGATTAATATCGCTCTTTTCATAAAAATAGTATATTGATACTTGCTGCGATACGCAATTGTTAATGATTTAATCGTACTGTAATATAGTTGGGGTCAGAATCCGGGCGGACGCAGTAATCTTCGGATATAACGCCCGTCTTCGATTTAAACCGAACAAGGAGAATAACTTATGGCTGAGATGACTGACAGGGAAAAGGAATTCGAGCTCTTGGGGATGGGGGTAGAGGATCTGGAAAAGATGATAGTGAGCCGCAGTGAGCAACAGAATATTCCAATAACGGAAATACTTATTGACTGGCTCGAGCTTGCGCAGTATCAGCTTGAGGATAAATACCGTAACGTGCACCATATCATAAACCGCATCGTTTACGTCCTTCACACCGGAATGGTAGTGGATAATACGGAAAAGAAGAAAAAACCCGCAAAAAAAGAAAAGGGCGCAAAGAAAAAGGATTGAGATTTACAGCATTCCAGCATCCGCATCGGCTTTAGCAGGTAAGCACCCGCCGGCATACGAATTCTGCGCAGAATCTGTGCTCATATACGATTTCTTCCTATTTCCCCGGCCTGACCAATCACCGTCTTCAGTTCGCTTACTCCCGAATACGAGTACAGGTTATCTGCCCCTCGTCCTGAGTCCAATCGAAGGACGCCCCTATTTCCCCCACTCCGCCTTCCGTGCCCCCCCATCCTAACCTTCCCCTCTGCAGCTGGGGATTAGGATGGGGGGCATGAATGTTTGTCTTCACCCGCCCTATCATTTCGAATATACATGAGAAATCCGGTCTTTGCCTTTTTTTATTTTTGCGATTCCTTCGATAAACTCAGGATATACTCCCTGCGGCAATCTCATCTTTCGTCTCGCGTTCCCTCCTTTTTCAATATATTGTGTTTTTTCATACACTCCTCACTGTATTTAACGATACAATAGTCAACCTGTTCAAAACTATTGCGAGAGCCCGGAGAGCCGTAACTCTCTATTATAACTGTATTTTATCCTCATGCCCGGTTCTGGCATGCCGGTTGCAATTATGTATATCCGAAAGTCGGTAAAAATTTTATGTACAGGAGGTAGTAAAAATGAAAAAGATACTGACGACGACATTAATGCTTTTAGCTGTTACGGGACTCGCTTCCGCAGGCTATGCCGAGGAAAAGGGTTCTTATGAACAGCCGAGCTTCGATGAGGCGATGGAAGCGCCGGCGGAGAATAGCGACTCTAGGATGCACGAGCCGCAAGCTATGCCGGGGCATGTCGAATCATCTGGCAGTGTTACGGGCATCGTTACACTAGTCGGCGATGACATGATCAGGCTCGTCGAGGTGGATAGCGGAATCGAGCACGAAATCAAGGTAACGGACGCTCAGGAGAAGGCGCTTACAAGCGGATACGCTATAAGAGCCGAGATAAGGGACGGCAAGCTCGTCTCCTACGGTGAAATGGGCGTTCCGCCGGATGTTGCGGATATAGTCTATACGGCGGAAGACCTTCCGACGGATAATATTCTTCTGCAGCAGCCGCAGTCGCCTTATTACGAGCCGGCCGAATCCGAGGCCCCGCCGGAAAGCGTCTTACAGTAAGCTCGTCCGGTAACGGTCTTTAGACATTAGAAAATAATCCGCGGGGGATTACTTCCGAATATAACGTAGGGGGTAACCTCCGCGGTCCTTTATAACTAATCTTCAAAATTCCAGCTTAGAAGTAAGCGTATGCTTAAAAAGTATGTTCGTGAGAGTCACTCAATCTGCGAGATATACGGAATATAAGGCGCCGCCTCAGCCGAGGGTTGAGTATGCGGCGGTATTAGGTGGTTTACGAAAGAAAATTCGGCAATCGGCTCCCACCTGCCGCACCGTATGAAAGTAAGGTTTACTTTCGTAGCCCCGTAAAAGTCCTCTGTAGTAATATGTACCTGGTCTCCCAGTTGCAGCGCCCATTCATCCGTGCCCACATCCATTATCACCCCTTCGAGCCTGCCGAGCTTTTTCTTCAATAGTTCGGGGTCTATATTGACACCCTCGAACATTATATAAGTGCGCGCTTTGCTTATGGGTTTGGTTATGATAAGCACGTTGTTGTCGCTGTGCGTAATCGGGAGATTATAATAACCGGGCGGCCTGTAATAACCGTAGCGCCCGGTAACTACATCCCCGTTCCCGACGTTATAGCGGAGGTGGTTCGGCTGGGAGGGCCAGTGTATATCCACAACGACGCCTACTCCCTCCGGATTCTGGGCTTGCGCCCCGGGCGCATATGCTGAAAATATTAGCAAGAGTGCCGTAACCGCAGGGAAAAGGCGCGTCATGGTACATCCTCCTTTAAGAGAAAATCAATCTAATTATAATGCATTATATTAAACTTGTTAACCCTTTTTCTCAAGTTTTTTATTTTAAGCTCTATAATCTCACTATTTTGCTATAATAAAATTAAGGGACATGACCATGCAAGGTACATGCACGTGAGTGGAATGAGGGGGGTAGCCCCCGTTGCTCTCAATGACGAGTGAAAGCTGTAATTGCGCGGCTTCTTTTATGGCTGCGGCAATCCCGCAAATCCCTTCATCCTGACCCCGGTCGAAGGATGTCATTTTCACCCCGATAATAAACTCAGGACAAACTCCGACCCGTCATTGATTGAAACGGTTGGTATAAAAGCGGAGAGAGGAAGGGGGCTTACTATGCCCCCAGCTCTCTCCATAGTTATTATTTAAACAGTTTTTCTGCTAACACGCATAAGCCTTCTCGACATCAGGAATAAAATCGGAGCCAGTAGAAGAACGAGCGGAAATGATGCCTTCGTTCCGGCCTCTGCAATGGAACAGCCGCTGCTGCCGTTGCTTGAGATTATTCTGAAGACAATGCCGGTCGGACCGTTCAGCCCGCCGCTGCCCGCACTAACGAAAGCGTCAATAAACGCCCCGGTTTGGCCATTATAGAGCAGCACCTCATTGGTGAAGAAACTGCATACAAGTAGGTCGCCGTCGGGGTTAAACAGCAGGCAGAAAGCGCCACTCAATCCGCCGCTGCCAGCGGTTATGAATACATCTATAAACGCCCCCGTCACTCCGTCATACCGGAGCACCTCATTGGTGCCGACGCTTGTTACGTAAAGGTCTCCATCGGGTCCGAAATCAAGTCCCCAGGAGCGCTCCAGCCCGCCGCTGCCAGCAGGAACGAAAGCGTCTATAAACGCCCCCGTCAGGCCGCTATACCTTAATACTTCGTCTGTCCCGCGGCTCGCTACATATAAATTGCCGTCCGAACCGAATATGAGACCGAACGGGTCTTCCAATCCGCCATTCCCTGTGGTTACGAATGCGTCGATAAACGCTCCTGTCACGCCGTCGTAGCGTAGTATCTCATTGCTCCCGGAGCTGGCAACGTACAGGTTGTCGTCGGGACCGAAAACCAGCGAGCGCGGGTTATCCAGTCCGCCGCTCCCCGGAGGGACGAACTCGTCTATCAGCGCACCTGTGTTTCCGTTAAAACGGAGTATCTCGTCTCTGCCCCGGCTGCTTACGTAGAGGTTCCCGTCAGGACCGAATACGAGACCCTCGGGCTGGTCGAGACCAATGTTCGTTTGAGAAACGAAAATTTCGATAAAAGCTCCCGTTTCCCCGTCATATTTAAGCACCTGGTCTCTTCCGAAACTGGTCACATAGAGATCCTCATCGGGTCCGAAAACAAATCCGAAGGGGTCGTCGAGGCCGCCTGAGCTTTCCGGAACGAAAGCGTCCAGGAACGCGCCCGTTTCCCCGTCGTACCGGAGCACGGAATCATTTCCCCGGCTGCTTACATAGAGGTTCCCGTCGGGGCCGAAAGCGTTGCTCTCGGCGGAATCTAGCCCTCCGCTCCCGGCAGGAACGAAAACATCGATAAAAACGCCGGTTTCTCCGTCATAACTGAGCACTGAATTATCGCCCCGCGAGTTAACATACAGATTCCCGTCGGGACCGAACGTGAGGCCGCTCGGTAGAGCCAGCCCTCCGCTTCCGGCAGGAACGAAAACATCAATAAAAACGCCGGTTTCTCCGTCATAGCGTATCACGCTGTCTGAGATGGCACTCGTCACGTAAGCGTTGCCGTCGGGACCGAATACTATACCGTAAGGGTTGTCAAGGCCCCCGCTTCCGGAGTTTACGAATACATCCAGAAAAGCGCCGGTTTCCCCGTCGTAGCTCAGTACCTGTCCTGTGCCGGTGCTAACGACGTACAGGTTGCCGTCGGGACCGAATACGAGAGTAAAGGGCTGGTCCAGTCCGCCCGAGCCCTGGGATACGAATATGTCAATCATAACTCCCGTTTCCCCGTCATACCGGATTACCTCATCGGTGGCGAAGCTGCTTACATACAGGTTGCCGTCAGGGCCGAATGCAATACCCCAGGGACCGTCGAGTCCGCTAACGATTCCCTCGGCGAATATATCGACGAAGTTCCCGGTGGTCGCGTTATACTCGTTTACCCTGTTGTTGCCGAAGCTGCTTACAAACAGACCCGCCGCATCCTGTGCATAGGTTAGAGCAGCGCCGCTGAATAGTGAAGCCAGTACAACGAGCGCTAAAATAAACTTTTTGCGCACGTCTAAAGATGTGAGATTGAACATCGATTCTCCTCCTTCTAAGGTGTAGTTGATAAAAAGCTGATTGATATGAAATTATATATTCAAAATTTATAAATGGGGAAACCGGCCCATATTGCTGGTTAAAAAACGAATGACCGGGCATGGAGAAGCCTTTTCTGCACAATGAGCAGGACTATACGGGCAGGCAGGGGAGGGCGCTCTTCCCGCTCAAGCCTGAAAACGTTCAGTCACAGCTGAGCCATGAAGAGATACGTTCCATATTTCTCTACCTTCAGGCTATCGGGCCTGTAAAAAACAAAGTCCCCGCGCCTATATACCCTGACGACGAGCTGTTTCAGGAGTAATCGCCGAGAAGATCATAAATACCCCCTTAGAAAAAGGGGAACGGTTCCGACAAATCGGAGGAACAGGATGCCCTTGGCTAATAGCACATGCGTTGATCGACTCCCGGCACCGAATATTTAAAGCCAAATTAAGGGGGATTTACCAATTATGAGCATTTAAAAACCCGCTCGTCCTGAGTCCAATCGAAGGGCGATCCCTTCTTCTTTATTCCTCCGCCTAACCCCAATACCGTCATTGCGAGAGAGCGAATTATGCGACCGCGGCAATCCAGTCTTAAAAAACAATGGAGCAACTACTTTTTCGCTATCTTCCCCAAAATTCTGCCTTATCTGGTCAGGTTAACTCAGCCCACCGTATTTGCATTTACGACACCAAACAAGCATAATAAAAGTACTGGGTCTTCACATTGAAATTGAAGAAAGCATTAACTGGTTTCGGGACGGTTAAATGATCAACTCTGTAGATGGGTTCATAGAGGAGTTCGTTAAACATAAAGATAAAGTAGAGTGGTATCTCCACCAGCCCACGCCGAACGCGGAACCTACGGATATAAGAGGCAAGGACATCCTTTGCAGTCCGGTGACCGCTATGTGCACGCCCCCTGTTCACCATTATATAGACTATATTGATATCGAAGCCGAGATACATCCGACATTCCTGCGCGTAGTATCCACAGCGTCTGACCACAGCCTGGACGCTCTCAGAGAAGCGATAGCCAAGTTCCCCATTGAAAAATTCCCCCAGAGCCGCGCGAGAGAAGCCTATGAACTTCGCTTGAAGCTCCTAGAAGTCCTCAATCTTGAAGAAATTGTCTAAAAAGCACTCCTGTTGAGATACATCTGATCTGCCGCTGATTTTTTGGGAAGTGATATCCGAAGACCAGGTAGGAAAGGCCCCGCTCCGGAGCAAAGCACCGGGGCCGAAGCCAGGAAGCATTGGGTAAGTTCAGTATGCCGGAAAATAAAAAAAGCTAAGCGGTAAGGGCTGATACACGCGTAAGATTTTCTGACACAGTACAGCGTGCCGGTATTTCGCGGACCGTGTAACCACCCTAAAACGCTTAGTTAAGCATATATAGTATGTACGGCACGAATTATGCACAATTAATATGTATAAAATTAATACCGGGGAGGCAAGAAATGGTTAAAAAAGGACAAAAAAGACTTAAAGTCGTCGATGTGGAAGGAAGCGTCAGGAAACAGGCCGAGAGTGCGAAAGAAAATTATCAGGGATGGATCGCTTTTAATAAGTCTTTAATGGAAGAGTCGCTCAAAGCCATTGATATGCAGCTGGAGCTCATGCTTTCCATGCAGCTCGGGTTTCTCGATTTTCTTCAGAACACTCTGGAAATAAAGCCTATGATAAAGCCGTTTGAGCATCGCCTGAGCCCGTATGCGGAGCATATTGGAAATGTAGGTGAGTTTAACAGGGAGCTCCTGGAGATTAATAAGAGGAAAGTCGAGAAGCTCACCAGGGATCTTCAGAGATATCATAGAAAGGCTGTGGAAAGCACCATCTCCGCTTTCGATACGTACTGCGATCTTCTGAGCACGGCTTGAGACAAGCTAGCGGTTCTCTAACGAGGGAGTTGGAATTACGATAAAGCAGGTGAGGAATGATAAGAGGCTCAATCACATTTTCACTTGTCCAGAAGAACTGTAAGCTCCCTGGACTAGAGATTTTCATGTGCCATAAGCTCACTGATACAGGACATAAACTTCTCGATTTTAAATGGCTTGACCAAGAAAGGGTTATCTATTTGATTTAGAAATTCCATTGTTTCAAAGCTCGGATCACCAGTTATAAATAAAATATTCCTGATAAGCCCGGGGTTGTTTTCTCTGATTTCATCGTAGAATTGTATTCCATTGATTTCCGGCATTTTTACATCGGACACAATCACATCATAATGTGTTGTTCTTATTTTCTCTAGCGCTTCTCTTCCATTTTTGGCAATTTCCACTGTATTGTCTTCTTGTTCGAGGACTACCTTAATTAGTTCTGTTATCATATCTTCGTCTTCTACAATGAGCACTCGTTTCTTTTTAATCGTATTTAAGTTATTACCCGATTGCTCTTCAGGATTTATTTTTGGTTTCATAATCGAATCCTCTATAGGGAACTCAATTACAAATTTAGCTCCCTTTTTGCCGTTTTTTAGAAGCTCAATATTACCGCCATGATCTTTTATAATCCCATAGGCGACATAGAGGCCCAGACCTGTTCCTTTTCCCGGGTCCTTAGTGGTGAAGAATGGATCGAATATCTTTCCTGCTATTTTTTTTGGAATTCCCGGACCATCATCTGCAATAAATACTTCTATCCATTTCTTGTTTTTAATTTTTGTTTTAACTTGCAGACGGCCATGATTTTTAGATGAAGAAATAGACTGCTCGGCATTTATAATCATGTTTGTAAGTACTTGCTGAATCTGATTGGGGGACGCCGTTACTTTAGGGATATCGGGTTTTAAATCTTTAACGACTTCTATATTCGCCAGATTTAGCTGGTACGCTCTGAACTCAAGCGACTCTTCCACCAGGCTGTTGATATCTACCGGCTCTCTGGCAGGAGCATATTTTCTTGAGAATGACAATAGTTTGTCGATTATTTTATAGACCCTTTGTGCTGAGTCGTGCATTATTTCCAAAGATCCTTTGAGCTTTTGATCCAGATCGGTTCTCGTCAAAAGTTTCTGTGAATAACCGATAATGGGGGTGAGCGGATTGTTAATTTCATGAGCAATGCTGGATATCATCTGTCCCATTGATGCCAGCTTTTCAGATTGTATAAGCTGCTCCTGCTTGAGTTTTAATTCTTGAATCATTTTTGCCTTTGCAATGGCGATACCAATTTCATAACCAAAAGCGGAAAGCACCCGTACTTCTCTCTTGTTAAACTTTCTTTCCCTGTAGCTGAGAAACCATATTACGCCTATTGTCTTTTCTTTTGAAGATATCGGTATTCCCAATATGCTATGATGTCCAAGCTCTCTGCCCGCGGGTCCGATATCCGGATCCTTCTGCGCGTCTTCGATATTGATGATTTCCCCTCTGTTTATTACTTTCCAGGTTATTCCCTTCGGATGAGGTATCCTCGATGCCCTTTTTAAGAATGTCTCGGGGAAATTTCTTTGCGCCTGCATTACCGCTTCATTGGTTTCTTCGTCTACCAAATAAATTATAGCCATGTCTACACTATCCATGGACTTAATATTGTCCAACGCAACATTATAAAGTTCTTCTAGGTCGAGAAAATTATGCACCGCTTGCATAAGTTGATTAAGCAGGGCTATGTCTGACTCCGCTTCATTTCGGTCTGTAATATTGTCTACCGTAGCCAGAATATAGTTCGAATCATCTTTCGCAGCTTTTACTAGCGATACATTTAACAACCCGTGTACAATTTCACCGTTTTTGCGATAATATCGCTTTTCCATTCGATAATGATCTATTTCCCCGGATACAAGTCTTTGGTACAATTCCCAATCTTTAGCCGCGTCTTCGGGGTGAGTAAACTCGGTAAAAACCATTTTGCTTATTTCATTTTTGGTATAGCCGAGCATTTCTTGGAGGGCTGGGTTAATCGTAATCGGACGTCCATCAAGATCTACCAGAGCTATTCCAATCGCCGCTCTTTCAAAAATCGTACGGAATAGTTCATCCATGTCTATCAGATAGGATTTTTCCTCATTCCTCATTTTTATCGGCTTTATTGGCAAAATGCGCCTCTTGGTTTCTTAAAAAAGACTGTGACTTATAGTCATCCCAGCATAATATTCCCTGCTACCGAGGTAATATCCGATTCTCGACCAACAATTGCCCGTCATCATTAATAATTATTAGTGCACATACGGTCCAATGTCAATTGATCATAAATTAGTTGAATAAGAAAAAATAAAGAGTAATGATTCCTGGGTTGGAATGTAAAAATCATTCAGGACTTGATCTATTCCCGCTACAGGAAAGGTGTGTGGATAGTTATAGAGCAAATTTTCCAGCTATTTCCCGATTAAAACCGGAAGAATCCTCCGGATATTAGTTTGTAGATTCAAACTCACAGTTGCATAGATCCTTTCTTATGTAAGAAATGACATCCTGTATGTCATCATCCGACAAACTGTTTGACCATGCAGGCATTGCAGCGGATTTACCGACCGCCAATCCCCCGCCGCTAATTACTTTAAACAGATGCTCATTACTCAGTGTGGACACGTATGACGCATCCGTTAAATCCCTGGGCTTGGGATCAAGCGCAGCTGCCGTGGGACCTTCCCCTGTTCCATCCTGACCGTGACACGGCGTACAATTCTGTGCAAATATTTCTTTGCCCTCGGCGGGACTGGCTTTAGCGGGGTCTTTATCATTATCTGTTTCTGCTTCTTCTACTTCATTTTGTAAGGATTCAACGGCTTCTTCATCTTCGGTAGTGGTGTCTACATTTTCATTCTCGACTTCGACTACTTCATCCTCCCTGTTTTCATCCTGAGTACAGGAAGTCATAAATGCGGATAGAAGGATAACCAAACCAAAAAGTACCCCTATAACAATAACCTCTTTTATCTGTTTTCTCTTCAATTTATACATTTCTTTGCTTTCCCCTCCTGTAACAAATCAAAACTTCATAGATGCTTGTATATTGTATATAAGTGCAAAAGCCATGCCAAGTATATAAATATTCAGGAAACTTAATATTTTCAGCGGGTTATAGGTTTGGGGCTTGATTGTCAATATAGAATTAGCAGGCAATTGTAGAATATACTACACCTGTTATTGTGGCTTAAGACACATCTGTTCAATGCTTGAAAGGCTTGCCCCTCGTAATCCTCCGAACGACGGAAGGCAGACACCCATGCGGAACCATCCCGTGTTTATCGCGCAGCACGCGACCGCCACATGCTGCAGGAAATGCCTCTTTAAGTGGCATGGGATCGAAGCGGAAGACCACGAGCTTACCAGTGCTGAAAAGAACTATATGCTGGAAGTGCTGAAGGCATGGCTCTCCCGTTACGGGATTAATAAAATTTCTGACGAAAAACAGAAAAATATTGGTTAAACTATTCCGTCATTGAATACATTGGAGGTATATAGATGAAATTAGCACTGATATCCGCTTTAATTTTTATGCTCTCATTTGGCTTGTGCTTCGCCGAGCAGGGGAGGAAGTCCCGGGATCCTGATAACAGAATGAGATTAGGCAAAAGGGTTATAACCCCTATGGCCGGGAAGTACAGCAAAATGCTTGGTGATATAATTTCCACTGCCGATAGTATGGGAATAACTGATGCACAAAAGCAAAAGCTTTCAGAAGTACGGAAAAAATACGTGGTCAGTTTGAGTAATGAAGAGAATGAATTAAAAAAATTGCATTTTCAGATAATGAAAAAGATAGAGGACCCTTCCTTTGACCCTGAAGAATTGAAGAAGGAAATTAAGGAAGCAAACGCAATTAATAATAAGGCTTCGAATAATTTCGTTGACGCCCTCGTTATTGTTCGCGACGCGTTGGGTAAGGAGATGTACGAGCAGGTAAATAAATCTATAGAACAACATGAGCAGGATTTAATCCAGTTAAGAAGAAAGCAAATTATGAAATTAAGGTCACAAAAGATGAAGCGGCAGCCGGACCCTAAAACCGAAGAATCGGGTGAAGCTAAAAGCGCCGATACCGAAAAAAGCAGCGCGGATAAACAAGAGTAACTTTTTATATACTAAAATCCTGAACATTTAAGAGCTTATCCGGCCTGCGGGTTTGCGGATTTCCCTTATCTGCCGGTGCGGTTGCGTATAAATTGAGAGTAATTAACCATGACAAAATCACACGTAATGCTCGATTATTTATTGAAAACATTTCAGCTGACGGTTGTGCCTTTAATACTGCTCACGGTTCTTGCCTCGTGCGCGGGAAGAGAGTTTGCCGCTGATCCGGCCTCTAATACCCAAGCCGGAGCGGAAAGGGCCCCGGTCTCGGGTGCTGATAATGGACAGGCCGCCCCGGGGGGCACTGAAACCGCTGCGCTTAATGAAGATGAGGCCTGGTTCCTGGTAACCGAAGTAGAGGGAGACAGGGATTATAAAGTTTACATTGACACCTCCACAATCGACACTATAGAAGGGGAGGTTATGTCGTGGAGCAAACTGGTGTTCGACGCCGATCAGAAGGATTCCGACGGCCTCCTTTACAGGGAGGTGATGATCGCTTCCTCTATCAATTGTAAGGAAAAGACATACATGTACATGTCGTCCAAATTCTATGACTCCCTCGGCAAGATGGTCTATATGGAGAACATAGCTACGAACAGGAACCCAATTCCCGGGGGCACGGTAAGTGAAATCATAGCCAACTTCGTATGCGGATACGAGCCGCCCAGGGGAAAGGGTAATACCCCTCAATAAGCTGTTTTATAAGCCCGGCAGGACCGAGTGTATCTCGGCCTCGTCTATGTTGTGAATATGCACGACCTCACGGCCCCGGCTGTGAAGGGCCCTTGCGACGAAGCTCCTGTGGCAGTTCCGCCACGACAGTTCCGAGCACATAAACGCGGTCTTTTTTCCCTTTGCTTTGGATTCGAGTTCCCCGAGACCTTCCGAGAAACCGTCCGTCTTCATATATTCCCCGTATCCTTCTTTCCGCATACCGCCCAGTTTTTTTATCCATATATACTCGATGCCGAGTGGCGGCAGCTCTTTTTCGAGCCGCTCTTTGTCAAAATGCGGGTTTCTTCCCGAGTGCGGATAGCTCCTTATATCGGCTAATGTCTCGATACCGTAGTGCGTCAAAATCCCGACGAACTCGTCGAAAGTGCGGTTAGAATGGCCGATGGAGAAGATTTTGGGTTTGGGGTCTGAATTCGTCATTTATTTCCATTATTGGAGCATTATTTTTACATCAGTCGGGGATCGCTTTGACCCAATGCTCCTGCATTTCCTCTCCCTTGAGGGGGGAGGATAAAGGTGGGGGTGAAATCTGTCATTCTAAACTGCGATACCGAACACAGTCGCACCGAGTATCTATTCTACGGACTAAGCTAGTATGCCGGGCGCAATGAGTTGTCTCAAGAAGCCCTCGATATGATTCGGAATGGCAGACGTTCGGTTAGGTGGGATCAGTCAATTAATTTTACGGGACATTTTTATTTTGACCGTGTATATTAATGCCCTTAATTACTGGATATTAACTGGAGGATTATTCCTTAAATGGCCACGATAAAGAAACCGATTCTCGTCACAGGGGACAGACCCACAGGGAGGCTCCATCTGGGGCATCTGGTGGGCTCGCTCTATAACCGTATAGAGTTCCAGGACGACTACGACTGCTACTTTCTGGTGGCCGATCTCCACATGCTTACAACCCATTACGACAAAGTTAAGGAAGTGGAGAAGAACACGATCGAGATGGTCATGGACTGGCTGTCAGTAGGGATGGACCCTGAGAAGGCGACCTTCTACGTGCAGTCTCAGATACCCTACATTACGGAGCTATACGCCATGCTGGCCATGATCTGCGGGGTCCCGCGTGCCGAGAGGATTCCCACTCTAAAGGAAAAGATACAGGATATGGGGGTAGGGGAGAACTACTCGGTCGGGCTTCTCGGATACCCGGTTCTCATGGCTGCTGACATACTTATGTTCAAGGCGACGAAAGTCCCTGTGGGAGACGACCAGCTCAGCCACATCGAGCTCACGAGGGAGCTTGCCCGGAGGTTCAATTTCCTCTACGGCGATTTCTTCATCGAGCCAGAGCCCGTAATCAGTAAGACCTCGAGGCTTGTCGGTACGGACGGCAACAGGAAGATGTCCAAAAGTCTCGATAACTGCATATACCTGTCTGACGACCCCGGGGAAGTCGAGAAGCGCGTGCGGACCATGTACACAGACCCCAAGCGTATCCGCGCCGACATACCGGGCACGGTAGAGGGCAACCCTGTGTTCATATACCACGACGCCTTTAACGGGAATACGGAGGAAATTGAGGACCTGAAGGAGCGCTACAGGACCGGAAACGTAGGGGACGTGGAGGTTAAGAAAAAGCTCGCCCGCGCCATAAACGAGCTCCTCGAACCCATAAGAGAGCGGAGGCGCGAGTACGAGAAAAGACCAGACGACGTGAGGGATATTCTGAGGGAAGGCACAAAACGCGCAAACGAGATCGCCCACGGAAACATGGACGAGATAATAACCCACATGGGGCTTTTCAAACCCTGAATTTATTGTTGCAGCCTACTACTATTAGCTAACAAGCGGCTACCCTAGAGCTGTAATTGAACCATGAGGAGGGAGAATTATTCTTCTTTGTCATCATCCTCGTAATATCTGTCGAGCCAGAAAATGACCGCGAAACAGGCGATGATTCCGAGACCTGTAAGAAGATAGCTCATCTAGTTTCTTGCGACGGGCTTTGTGCCCAGGTCTTCTTTCATTCGGTCGAGAATAATCGACTCGATGTAGCCGTTGGAAATGACTTCATACCCGATTTTGCCGTCGAAGGTGTAGGGCCTTATCGAGTAGTCGATTTTGATTTCTGTCGTATCGTCCGAGATTTTACTGAGCGTGATCTTAAGATTCTCCTGAGTGAACGTAGTTCTGGTTGTACCGGGTGTATATCGTGCGACCTTCTCGAGGTAATCGTTTATATCCGACCTCTGAATATCCGTCCTGGAAGGGAATGTGTAAGACCTGATCAGTTTACCGTTTTTTCTGTATACATAGGCCTCTTTGAGCCTTATTACTCCATCCTGCTCTTCCATGAATGCTGGCGGCCACTTAAGATAATTTACGCTTTCAAGAGCCGCTCCCCAGGACTCTCTATAAGTCGCGTTTATCTTTTTCGGCTTATTCGCCTCTCCGGTGGTGATTATGGCGGTTTCTTTCTCTACAGTCTCACCGTTTTCTACCGGTTCTTTCTTCACCCTGTATGACTCGGGTATATAAACTCTCGGTCTGCTGCAGCCAATTACGAGCAGTATCGGCAGTATCAGTATAAGTTTTCTCATGGGTGCGGACATCTCCTTTGAAAAATTTAACATATAAAACACGAAATGTTTATAAATTTTTTATTCGGAATACGGGAGTAGAATAAGCTTTTACGGAATATAGAATCTTCGAGATGGATTGCGTCTCGATGGGAATTACCTGGACCGCTTCGCATGGACAGCTAAAGCTATCCGGACCTGGTTTAAATAGCTCTCCCTTTCCCCGAGTCGCCTATGTCGATCAGCTCGGGCGGGTATGGCTCGAAAAACGTCTGACGGGCCAGGTATTCCTCTTCATATTTTACGATCCAGGATTCAAGCACGGTAAGCACCGCGCTCAGCGGTATCTTTCCGCTCCGGTAGCTCTCCAGAAGGTCGAGGAAGTAAGCCTTCTCCCTGCCGGTAAGTTTGTCGGAGAAATAACCGAGAGCGTGCATGAGGACATTTATGTTGGAGGGCCGTCTGGACACGTTAGCGAACGCATGATGAAGACGCTCTCCGTACTCCGCTATTACCTCGCTTGAGGGTTTTCTGCCCATGTTGGCGGTGATCTTCCCAAGCTCCCTCATCTCTTTCTGATTGTAGGACATTAGAAGAAGCTTGTTCTCGGTATGAAATCTTACGAGTTCTCCGGAGGCGCCCTTTCTCTTCACCTCTCTGAAACGCGCGAGGGTATAGAGTTTTGTGAGAAAATGCTCCCTGATCCTGAAATTCCTCAGCCTCCCCTCGTCCTCAACGGCGAGTCCGGGAAACCTTTTAAGCACCTTTTCCGCGAAAAGCCCCGGGCCCTTTCCGGTCGCTATCTCGCTATCCGCGTTCGGGAATTCCTTTGCGTCCTTTAGTCCGCACGACGGGGAGCGGCTTTTGAGTATGAAACCGTCCACATGAGAGAGCGAATTCAGATGCTTTTCCGAGAAGCTTCTCATGAGCGACGTAAGATCACGCCCTGTGGAGGGTTGTACAAGTTTCCTGTCCCCCTTCTTATTCACGACCCTCACCGGGTCCCTCGGAATACCGAGGCCGATTTCCACCTCTGGACAAACCGGCCTGAAGTCGACGAACGGCTCAAGCCTCTGCACGAAGTTGTTGGGAATCATCTGGCCGTTGTACCTGCAGGCGTCGAATTCAAAGCACTTGCTGGTTACCACTACAGGCCTCGGAAACTGTTTCTTAAGTGTTCTGCCGGTCATATCAAAGCCTTGGGCGGAGTGTGTCTTTAAGAGCGCGTCATCGCCAGATGTATAACAATAGAGCGAAATGCTGTTCTTTATTGTAATGTGGAGGAGACCCGCGGTTTATCCCCTGATGCCGCCCTCTGTATCTCATCCCATTTGCCGAGCAATATTCTTAGAGATGTCTCGGCTTCCTCGTGCTTCCCCTCGCCGGCAAGCCTGATGGCGTGTCTCAGCTCGGAGACGGAATCCTCGTTTTTCATCGAGTCAGGCTCGATGTGAGAGCATATCTCCCCGTAGTTTAGAAGCACGTACCCCGCCGCGTTGAATCCCGAGAGCCAGTCCGTAATGTTTAAAATGCCCCGCTTTATGTCGGTCAGGGCCTCCGATAGAGACCGAGTCGGAACCCCTCCATCGGGTGCGATTGCGGTATCTATTTCCCGGGCCGCTTCTTTTAACCTGTGTGAAGCGTCCTCAATCCTTGCGGTGTAGTAAATAGCGTCTTGGTGTATTGCGCCGAAGCCCGTATGAGTATAGAAATACTTCTTCTCGCCGCCCTCATACATCAGAAACCATTCGAGCGGTATGAAGTTCTCCGCGCTGAATATGTTCAGGTTGACCTTCGATCCTACCGGCACTACATAATAATTGCCCTCCGCGTCCTTCATGAAAAAGCAGTCCTGTATTTCCTTCTTATCCAGGCCGAGTTCTTCTGCGAGGGCTCCCCTGAATTGGTCGTACTCACTTCCGTACCATGAGCTTTGCGGCGTTGCGGGTCTGTCCCAGAACTTTTCATAAAACGAGATGTAGCTCCGCCAGTAATTTTCCTTTTCTCTTGTGGATGAAACAGGTTCGTAAACCATCAATACGCTTAACGCCATTACTTCCTCACATATCTAAGTGTAGCAGTTTCTTTAAAAAACGCCTAACCTCTTTCAAGGAGCAAAATAGCAACTAAAGGCCGCGGGCCTTTTCGCAGGCGACAATGGCGGCGATAAACAGTAGAGATGACCCTGTCGTCCACCCGGCGGTCCTGATCCGGATGGTTTTTATAAGCCCGTGAGCGCGCCTTCACTGAAACTCGAAATGAGTGGTCTGCGCCTTGAGGGCCGGGGTGGGGAGACAAGACACGGAGACTGCTCTCGGAGCTGATGAATCTCCTGGCGGGAATAGTGCCCCCGGTTAGAAAAAGCCCCGGTCCTTTTTAATCTGCGAGATGTACTCGTCGTCAATGCGTCCTCCCGAGTACGCTTCGTGGGCCAGGTTTCTCATTTCGTAGTGGTTAACGATGGGTGTGAGGTAGGGCAGCTTGTATGTGAGCGGATTGTGTATTTTCTCCGGCTCGGTCCTCGAAAGCTCCGGTACATACCGCTTTATGTATTCACATTCCGGATCGTAGTTCTGTGACTGTAGCAGGGGATTGAAAATCCTGAAGGGCTTGGGGTCCGCCCCGCATGAGGCGGTCCATTGCCAGTTTCCGATGTCCACTATCTCGTCGTAATCGACCAGGTGGTCGAAGAAGTGCCTGTCACCGAGCCTCCAGTCCATGATGAGGTCCTTTGTAAGAAACGATGCGACTATCATCCTGACTCGGTTATGTATCCAGCCTTCCTCCCTGAGCTGCCTCATCCCGGCGTCCACTATCGGATAACCCGTGCGCCCCTCCTTCCATGCTTCATACCACGCGTCGTTGTCTATCCACTTGATATTGCGTCTCTTTTCCTGAAACTCCAGGGTGCGCGTTTCAGGAAAATTGTGCATGATGTGATACCAGAACTCCCTCCACGCAAGCTCCGACACATAGGCGTTCGGCTCGGGGCTCCCTCCTGTAGCAGCCTTATAAACCTTTCTGACCGAGACCACTCCGAACCTGAGATAAGGGGAGAGCTTCGATGTGCCGTCGATATAGGGATAGTTACGCGTGTTTTCGTATTCATCAAAGTCAAAATTGTCGAGTCTCCCGTCCGGGAAGTCCATCGGCCAGTGTCTATTCTCTTCGTAATCGAGCTCAGCCGTCATACTCGCCAAGTCAGGCGCTTCGATTTTGGGAGAAACGATTTTTTCGGGGCTCAGGAGAACGGTCCTCTTTTTCTTGCCTTGCCAGAGCCTGTAAAACGGGGTAAATACCTTTCTCTGCTCAATCTCCTCCGGTGGAACCAGAAAGGTGTCCTCAAACTTTTTAAAGGCGATACCGAGTGATTTACACTCGTGCTCGACTCCAATATCCCTCTTCACGCCCGAAAAGCCGTATGCGCGGTTCGTGTAGACGGCCTCAACCTTTTGAGTCTTTATCATCTCCGGGATAATCTCCTCCGCCTTTCCCCTTAAAACGAGAAGACGGGAGCCAAGCTTCCTTAGCTCGCTATCGAGGTTGTGCAGCGCGTCCACAAAGAAACCGAGACGCCTGCTTTTTGAGGGGTACTGGGCAAGAATCTTGTCCTCTAGTACGTAGAGCGGTATAATTTCGGCGCTCTCTGCCGCTGCGCGGCATAGACCCGTATTGTCCTCCGTTCTTAAATCCCTCTTAAACCAGAATATGGATTTTGAGTGCATCATGGCCTTAAACTTGTATTTCCTCCTGTAAATAGCGCCCTTGCTCGCTTTTGTCTCTTTGGTTCGGCGTTTTTATTCTTATCATAGAAAAGGCTATAATGACGAAGCCGCTTAAAGTATTCAATTTCAACACTTTTGCTGTTCATTAGATGACAGAGCGCCAATATTCGAAGTTAATAACTATCGATTTTAGGGCCCGGATACAGTCAATTGTACTTGGTTGAATTACTTCAATCCAGAAGAAATTTGATTTTAAGAAAATTTTCAGTGTTTTTTTGTGATAGTCGGCTGAGACCGCCAGCATAGTGTCGCCTGATATCGGATTTTGAACTCGTTATATTGAGCCTCGGCGGACAACATCCCAAACCCGTATCAGAGTGATTGGGGCGCGTTCCCTGGATCCGGCCTCAGTAATTTGTAACGCCTGTGACGAGAATTTCCAATTCAGCATGATGATTCGTACAGGGCGATGCCGTTGATTGGTTTTCGATTAAATACTAAAGATACTGCCTGAGCGCCTCTCCCTTATCGGACCTGGCTATCTTCTCAAGCGCTCCTTTTTCGATCTGCCTTATCCTCTCCCGCGTTACACCGAACCTTCCGCCGATCTCATCAAGCGTGAACACCTTCTGCGCGCCGATTCCGTATCTCATCCTTATTACTTCTTCTTCCTTTTCGGAAAGGGATGAGAGTGAGTCGTCGATCAGCTTCCTCACCCTCTGCGCCGCAATCGCCGTTTCCTGGGTTAAAGAGTCTTCATCGGGCATTAAGTCAACGTATGATTTGGTTTTCTCCTCGTTTGCGGGCTTGTCGAGCGAAAGGACGCTGTCGTTTCCGTCAAGTACAGCCTGTACGATTTCTATTGAAAGCCCCGTTTTCTCCGATATTTCCTCCGGGAGAGGCTTTCTGCCCCGCTCATCCTGGAGCGCGTATTTCGCCCTGAACACCTTGCCCGACTGCTCAAGCACGTATACCGGAACCTTAATAGTCCTCGTTTTCTCCGCTATGGCCCTGGTTACGGACTGATGTATCCACCACGCGGCGTATGTGGAGAATTTGAATCCTTTTCTATAGTCGAATTTTTCTACCGCTCTGATAAGTCCGAGGTTCCCCTCCTGCACGAGGTCCGTAAGGGGGAGCCCTCTTCCCAGATGCCTCTTGGCTATGCTCACGACGAGCCTCAGGTTTGACTTAATAAACTGTGCTTTAAGCTCATTTGCCTTCTCTGTGTAGACCTTGCTGTAAGCGGATAGTTTTTTCCTGTCCCTGACCGAACCGTCTTTTTTCTTACACCGGGGTTTGGATAAATCCTCCAGCTGCTTCTGTATTTCCCTGACCTTTGTTTCACACTCCTTAATTTTAGCGCCAAGCTCCTTTTCGCCGTTAGCCGTAAGAAGTGGCTCCGTGAGCAGGTCCCTGAAATATACGTGCAGAACCCTTTCCTCATCGTATTTCATCCATTTGTTATCTCTGTCCGAGGGACTTTTACCGCCGAATCTACTGAAATTCCTCTTTTCCGCCATGAAGCTGTTTGATGCCTCGCTTCCGTAATCCTTGAATTCTTTGTCCAGGGAGTAGTGATCTGAATCTTCCGAGTCTTGGTAACTGCCTTCACGAATGATCATTTGATCGAAATTTTGTTCAAGTGTGTTCATTTTCTCTCTCTCTTATATTGTATTTTTTGATCAACGTTTATATATAAATGGGACCGGGCTTATACCCGGCCCCGGGACACTCTGGTTATTCATTATCGTCCGGCAGTATAACCGCGTCGATAACGTGTATTACTCCGTTACTGGCCATGACATCAGGCTTTATTACGGTTGCGTTATCAACCGTTACAACGCCCTCATCTACCTTGATCGGTATTACAGCGCCGTTTACCGATTTCGCGGAGTCCATCTTTACAACCTCCTCCGCCGTTACCTTTCCGGGAACAACGTGGTAGGTGAGGACTGCCACGAGCTTGTCCTTGTTCTCGGGCCTGAGCAGGGTTTCTACCGTGCCCTCGGGAAGCTTTGCGAAAGCCTCGTCAGTCGGGGCGAATACGGTAAACGGTCCCTCTCCCTTCAGGGTTTCCACGAGCCCCGCCGCCTCAAGCGCCGCCGCAAGCGTGGTAAAAGAGCCTGCATCCACCGCCGTGTCCACAACGTCCCTTTGCTTCTCTCCGTATGAGCCTGAATATGCCGGAACAGAACCCATTACCAAAGCTGCTACTGCTATAAAAAATGTTACTGCAAATCCTGATTTAGCTAGTAATCTCATAACGATTACCTCCTGATATGATTTTCCCCTACTACTTACATGCAATACACATCGTTATTCATACGTACGTATCTTGGATCACGTGAATCTAATGATTGTCTATAGCATGTCTACTATAGTAAATTAATGTATAGCATATGTCAAGCATTATTTTTTTTGGCATCTCTCGCGCTACCTGGTCCTTTTGTACAGCCAAAACAAACAATATCATTGCATTGCTCGTGGTTATTGGCTTTTTTTGAATAATCATTAGAAGTTGAGAAGAATTTTAAAAATCGTGGAATTTACATTATCTTGACAACTGTTAGACGATTGTTTAACATACAAGTATGAGTACAAACGGCCCGATTACGGAAAAGAAATACTCGATGAAGGTTGCTTCCAAAAGAACCGGGCTCACGCCGCACGCGATCAGAGCCTGGGAAAGGCGTTACAATGTTGTAAAACCGGAGAGAGATTCCAATAATAGAAGGCATTATACTGAAGGTGATATAGAGCGCCTTACTCTTTTACGTGAAGCCACCGAGGCCGGTTTCCCGATTAGCCAGGTCGTAAGCTACACTGACGATGAGCTCAGGGAAATCGTGGGGGAGATGAATGTCATCGATATGCCGCTTAGAAAGCCGCCTGAAATGGTCAAAGGCAGAGATATAAGCGTTGTCAAGGACAACGAGGTCTACATAGAATCCTTCATGTCCGCGCTCAATCAGATGGACCGCAAGACCCTGGAAAATTTGCTTATAAGCTGCGAGACGGAAATGGGACGCAATGCCCTTCTCGAGCGCGTAATACTACCCCTGATGGAGAGGATAGGGGAGCTCTGGCGGAAGGGAGAGATCAGGGTTTCCCATGAGCACCTGGCGTCACACGTCGTGAGGACATTCCTGGGAAACCTCCTTTCATCGCAGAAGGCCTTTCCGGGCGCTCCGAACGTTCTGGTCACGACACCGTCCGACCAGTGGCATGATATAGGGGCCCTTGCGGCGGCGGTAACGGCGGCGAGCGAAGGCTGGAACGTCACATACCTCGGTCCGAACCTCCCCTCAGAAGAAATAGCCGGGGCCGCGAAGTATAATAACTCAAGAGTTGTGATTCTGAGCCTGATTTATCCCGAAAAAGATACTGCCGTAATACAGGAGCTGAGGAAGCTCAGGAGCCACCTTCCCGGTGTGCCCGTGATCGCGGGCGGCAGGGCGAGGGAGAGCTACTCCGAGGTGCTTGACGAGATAGACGCGGTGCAGGTCTCGGACCTCTATCAGACCCGCACGGCACTCGAAAACATCAGAACCAACGGTATAGCCTGACACCCTGTAAGCGCCACTCGTATTTTTGAATAACTCCCCTGCATTTCTGAACCGGCTTTATAATAGTTTGATTAATTCCGGGATGAAGTACCAAGTAGTATGCACATAATCTCCGCAGCCTCACTCATGACGCCTGATTGCAGGCGCATTCGGAAGACCGAAGAGCCCCCAGCCGATTACGAACAGTAGGCCCGTGATTACAGGTAGATTCGGATTAAGCTGATAGAGAAAGCCCGCCATCATGCCTCCTAACGAGGAGCCGAAAAAGCTGGCGAGGTTGTATATGCCGGTCGTCGCGCCCCTCTTTTCCTGTCCCACTCTCTGCGTGAGAAACGCCGGGAGGAGCGACTGTATTATACTGTGACCGGCGAAGTATGCCATGCCTACTCCGTACAATATCCAGGCGGCGCGTGCTCCAAAGGGGTATATTAAAAAAGCGAGCGCTATCAGGGCCCAGCCTGCCTTGGCGGTAATGCCCAGGCTGTTCCTTATCTCCGTGTACCTTACATACGGGTAAACGAAGACCACGGACGGTATGAGCGCCATGAGATATACCTTCCACAGAGCGGCTTCGCTCACTCCGAGAGCGGTCCATGTGAGCGGGTAAATAAAGACGAAGAGGTTTACGGAAAGCGCCAGTATCAGTGCCGATACCAGAAGCCTCCTCATCTCCGGGTCCGTAATCAGCTTCATTATTCCCTGTTCTTGAGCTTTCGGGGTTTCCTTTTGTATCTCCGGGAAGAAAAAGAAGGTGATTAGAATGGAAACAGCTCCGAGCGCGGCGAGTATATAGAAGAGGCTCGAAAATCCTATTCGCGCCGCGAGAAGAGGCCCCAGAACTATAGCGAGGAGAAATGAGGTCCCCACGCCTATGCCTACTATCGTAAAGCTCTGCGCCCTTACCCCGGGCCGCGTGACGTCGCCGAGTGAGGCTATTGCTACAGAGGTGATTGCGCCTCCTCCCTGCACTATACGGGCTAGTATCAGCTCGTTTATAGTATCCGCCATGCCGCAGAGGACGCTGCCCGCGGTGAATATCCCTATACCCAGCAGGAGGACGGGCTTTCTTCCGAATCTGTCGCTCGCCCAGCCGAACGGAAGCTGAAGCAGACTCTGCACGAGCGCGTATATGCCGAACGCGATACCCGCAAGCGCGAGGTCCGAGCCGGGGTACTTTTCCGTATAAACGCTGAATACCGGTAGTATGAGGAATATGCCGAGAAGCCTCGAAGCCATAATAATAGCGACCGTTATTACGGCTTTCATTTCCCTTGAGTCGAGTTTCATTGTGTCAATATCCGTTCACGCTTTGAAGAAGGGTTTTTTATTTTAACACGCAATAGGTAAATTGATACTCCCCCGCGCCCGTGTTAGTTTTTAGATGTATATGGCGCGCGTTCGTTCTAAACAGAATATAGAGACGGATTCATTCGACAGAGAGCTTTTCTCCGGCCTCGAAGCCGAGTCCGTAGAACTTAGGGGGCTTATAGAGCGCGGGGCAAACCTGCTGCCCGGTTTCAGGGAGCTTATGCTCGATCTGTTCGCCTCCTTCTACAAGCATAACGTTATTTTTCTTCCCGAAACGGATGTAAAGCGGGGCTCCCGGCTGAGAAGACGTATTCTGACCGAGGTTCTGGCGGACAAGAGCTACGCCGGGCTCCGTGAGGAGACGGTACTCGACGGGTTCAGGTCTTCGCTCGCGGCTATAGATTTGGGCCACAAGATACTCGGCTGGCTCCTGTCCGAAGACGGCCCGGGCGAGAAGACCCTCATAAAAGAATGGGAAGCCGAGAAGGCAGGGGAGGAGCTCGAGGAGTCGAGAGAAGAAATGGAGACTTGGGACGAAGTGGGCGATGTGGAGGGGGAGCCCGGGGAGGAATTTCAAAAAGTCCGCAGCAAAAAGAAGTCCGAGCTTGCTAGGGAAGAGGATGATTTTGACACGCTGGAACAGGACCTTGAGAGCAGGCATGAGGATAAGAGCCACAAGCTCAAAAATATGGTTAAGAATTCCATGGACGAGACCGCCCGGAGAGTGGACGATGTGGATGAAGAGCTAATGTCCTGGGACGCGTCCATGGGTGCTGAGAGCCAGAAGTCCGCGGGCGAGAAGCTCGACCTTGCGTCAAAGCTCTACACTAACGAGAAGCTGAGACGTTTGTCCAGAATTGTCGGCAGCCTCAGGGAAGAGATGCTCAGCGGGAGGAAGAAGTCGTGGTCCAGGAGGGGCAGCGAAGTATTCGATATCGCCTCGGGGGATGACATAGGGAGGATAATTCCTTCCGAGCTGGCCACATTGAGCAATCCGGTGCTTAAAACCGATTTCAGGAAGAGGCTTGTCGAGGGCAAGCTTCTTCAGTATTCACTCAAGGAGGAGAAAGGGAGAGGGCCCCTTGTTATCTGCCTCGACGGAAGCTCGTCGATGGAGGGTAAAAAGGAGCTGTGGTCCAAAGGCGTCTGCCTTACTCTTCTCGAGATTGCCCGGAGGGAGAGGCGAAAGCTCAATATAGTCGTGTTCTCATCCGGAGGAGCGCCGCTCAAGGTGTTCGAGTCCGAAGCGGGAGAAGGGCTGGCCGGCTGGGGCATGAAGGAGAGGGATATCTTCGAGCTTGCGGAATATTTCCCGGGCGGCGGCACGAATTTCGAAGAGCCGCTCAACAGGGCGCTTGATCTCCTCCGGGAGTCAAAGTTCAGAAGAGGCGACATTGTTTTTATAACGGACGGGGAGGCGGGCGTGGGGAACGCGTGGCTGGAGAATTTCAAAAGCGCGAAAGAGAAGCTCGGCTTTAAGGTCTATTCCGTACTGATAGATATATCCGAGAGGGAATCATGGGGCACACTCGCGACATTCAGCGATAAAGTCACCTCCGTCTCCCGTCTCACCTCCAAAGAGGCCAAAGGCATATTTATCGACCTTTGATTTATTCCCGGTCTGGCACGCTAACTCTATAAGCTGTACTCGTATTTACCCGGTGCATCAAAATATATTTCAGCTGCCCGATCTAGGCGCCTTGCCGGGACATGAACATAGCGAGGCCGCCGAATACTGCGAAAATGACGAACAGTAAAAGTATCACCGCCACCACTACCAGGGTTGCCAGGCAGTAGTTCCTCCGGTTCAGGTTTCCGGTGCTGCTAAGCGACCAATAAAGGAGCATTATGAGACCGACCAGAGGTATACCGAGAACTATCATGGTAATAAGCCAGTCGCCCACCGTCATGGGCGATGTATCGTAACCTTTAGCGCTCGTAACTTCACTCATGTGTGTACCCTCCTTTGCTATACGAGGATGATTACACAAATTATAGTGCATTTTAATGAATCCGACATCCGTTATTTCTTTTAGATATAATGACTTAACCCATTCTCTTCAACTCTCCGTGCAGCTGTGTAGTTGCAAATGTGGATGGGCAATCTCTCCAAAACGGGTCAATCAGGCGTTTTCGTAAGAAAGAAAGAACGAACAATATAAATTGATTAAAGCTGATTGAATTTTTATCAGTCAGTCAATTCAGTGTAAGGAGTTATGAGCGGAGAGATTGAGGGGCGATTAATCCTGCTCCCGCGTAATGGAGACGATATCGGACAGGTCTCCCCTGATAGTTCTCCATCTTTTTTTACCCAGCTCCTTTATTATGCCGGCCTGAGCTTTTTTCCAGAGCGGGTAGGCCTTCTCGAATTTGTTCTTCCCTTTCCGGGTAAGCGAGATTACTTTCTCCCGGCGGTTTTCCCCGCTTTTTACCCGCACGAAACTCTGCTTTTCGAGCGTCGTAAGGTTCCGGGCCAGAGTGCTTGGATCGATTCCTACAAACCCGGCGAGGTTCTTGAAATTGGTGGATTTCATGTTAGCCACGGCGGCCAGGATGATAAACTGGTTGCTGCGGAGGTCTATATCCCTCAAGGCCGCGTCATAATAATTGATTACGTAACGGGAAGTCTTACTGACTTCGTAACAGACGCAGTCGAGACATTCCTCAAGGTTTATGTCTTCGAATCTGGTGCCAGGCCCTTTTTCCCCGGTATCGTTTTTCCTTTTCATCGAGGTAATTTTAAACCCAATTTACAGGAATGTGTGTAATTAAATGATAATCATATTCATGATAAGCCCGATTTTATATCTCGACCTGTATTTGTTTGCCAGAGCTTTGGAGGAAATTAAAATATCCCGTAACTTAATGTGAAATTAACTCTCGTGTCTGTTGCCAACGCTTGAAAACTCGTTCGAAGCAGTCTCTGTTTCAACTCCTGTTTCGCCGTTTCCCTTTTTGTTTTCCACATTCAGGCTTACGGGCTTGCTCTCTTCTCCGAAATAGACGCTCAGGTGAGGGAACGGTATCTCGATACCCTTTTCGTCGAATTTATTCTTTATTCTTCTCCTGAGCTCCCTTCCGACTTCCCACTGCTTGAGCGGATGAGTCTTTATCATGCACTTTATTACGATCTCCGATGCGCCGAAGTTATCGACCCCGAGTATATCGAGCGGTTCCATTGTAAGGGCGCCGAAATGCTTGTCTTCCTTAAGCTCGTCTCCTATTTCCCTCAGCACCTCCATCACGTTGTCCACGTTTTCCTTATATGCGACACCCACGTCTATGACATAACGGGACCAGCCCTTGCTCTTGTTTGCAAGCTCGTTTATAGCGCCGTTAGGGTAAACATGCACGGTTCCTTCCAGGTCCCTTATAACAATAGTCCTGAAGTTTATCTCCTCCACCGTCCCAGCGGTTCCGTTTATAACTCCTATATCCCCTACGCGCACCTGGTCTTCCAGAATTATGAAGAAGCCGCTGATTATGTCGCGCACCAGGTTTTGAGCGCCGAAACTCACGGCCAGACCGAGGATACCGGCCCCGGCGATTATCGGCCCTATATCCATTCCGACCTCTTTCAATATCATGACCATCGCGATCCCGAATAAGACTATGAAAACTATATGTCTTAGAAGGGACGTAATTGTCTTGAGTCTCCTCTCGGTCTCAAGCGCGCTTACCATGTCCCCATTCCGTTCCGCAATCTTGGTTTCGAGCCTGTTAATTACCTTGTTTATTACCCTGAGCAGTATGTAGATTCCGGCGAGAATGATCACTATCCGGAAGCCGGACGTAATGAACCAGTCCAGCAGCTTCTCTGCGTAAGCCGGGTTATATATTTTCGATATGAAATCGGACAACATTTAAAGCCTCCAGTTCTGTGTTTATTAACAAATATTTCTTTACGGCGGCAAATTAAATTATCGGCCCGGCGAGAATGCAATTTACGAAGCTCCAGACCACATTCTTACGCTTCATATGTACCGGGTTGGATCGCGGCGAAGAAATTTTGCGGCGATCGCATATAGTTTCCCTCACCCTTGCGGGCAGATGTTCTTTATCATCTATTAAAAAGGGTATAACACCGGTTTACATAGGCAGGCTGTAATTAAGATACCGTCTTTTCAAAGAAATAACCTACACAAATTATACCATACAGAGGGTGTTAGAAAAGGAATATAACCGTCCGGGAATAGGAAAATGAATAGAGTCAGAAGTGAATTCGCAGAAACATGATTACATTTTTTCCATTAATTTATGACGCTTGTGCCAGTCCATTATCGATTCGTCCGGGTACGCCGGAAACTTCCTGTTCTTTTTATCCTCCCTTATTTCACACCAGGGGGCCGCGGAATCGAGAAATATATGCAGGCGCTCGGGCGGCTTGGGCAGAGAGGAGTCTATGGCGGAAGCGAAGGGATAAATCCAGTCCGGCCAGGCGGGTTCATAAAACCAGAGAAAACTTCCGCAGTGTTTGCAGAAATTACGCTCTACGGTGCTTGTTTTTGTTTGTCCGGGTTCATCTGATGCTGGAATTTCTGCCTTGTAAATTTTTAAATTATTTTTTCCTGTAACTTCAAGCGTTCGAGCCTCCCCCATGATGTTAATGGAGTAACCCCCGCCCCCCGCGGTTTTCCTGCATATAGAGCAGTAGCAGCATATATATGGATACGGGGTCAGGGACTTCAAGGAGAATTTCACTTTATTACAATGACACGATCCGTCTATAATCACGTTTCCCTCCTCGTTGTTTATTGTATTTCATATATTAACAGAATTTTGATTTTGAAGGTGGAAGCTGAATGCATGATTCTATACGGGTTGCTGAAAATCTTTTCAGTGAGATTACATTACCGTGTTTGTAGCGTGGTGGCATCCGAAGCGAGGTTCGGGTATGAGCGTATGGCGATAAGCCGGATATGATAACGAGCTCTCTTGGAGAATCGTAATCTGCTACAGAGACCGGGATCAACATAAAGGAGCTTGATGAACCGGACGAGGCATATAGCGAGCTCGGTAAGTGTAAAGAGCAGGATTCAAAAACCACATAGTCTCCGGCAGAATCGGGTGAGTTGTATACAAAATAATTCTCGATTGATGTTATGGCTCGATAGAGCGGGTAAAAAGGGAAACGTAGCGATGACCAATTCCCCTTTTTACCCTTGTTAAACAGGGGGGACTTTTACTCTAAAATTCAGTCAGTTCCGCGTCCTCGTCGATCGCCAGTCCGATTCCGAAAACGTACACCTTCTCATCCATCGCACCGTCTTCGAGCGGATTACAGTCGAGCGTGGAAACGGTATCGCTGAATATTCCCGCCGGAACATCTATGACCTCTCCGAGCGCAACCACTTCCGCCTGGTCTTCGGCTATACCGGGGGCCGCCTCCTGCTGGAATATATCTCCGACCTGAGGATCAGCTGGCATAATAATCCCCGGGAGGTTGCCGTCCTCTCCTGCGCGCCACTCTCCGTCGTGCGAGACGACCACGCCGTCCTCGAAGTCATCAACGTCCTCACCGAAGTAGCATACCGTTCCGTCCGGAGCCTGCGCGTAAAAGTTTCTGGAGATCTCGACAACCTCTCCGTCCTCGAACTCTGCCTCCTCCACCACGCGCGTTGTAACTCCTGCAACCACTTCCGTCTCATCCAGAACGGTAATCTCGATCCGCAGCTCGGTGCCTTCGTCGTCCTCACCCTCGAGCACGGTTTCAGTGCCTACAACAAGCGGAAAGAATCCGTTGTCTATAACGAGTGAAAAGGGTCCTGCATCCGGGTCGCAAACAGCGATGCTGGTATTGGTTTCAGGACAGGGGCCGTTCCCCCCGCCGCCTCCTCCGCTTCCTCCGTTACAACCGCCGACAGCCAGAAATGACAAACTTACCGCGAAAACTAATAAGCCTATTCTTTGCATCATAGCAGTATCTCCTCTTTAATCTGGAATTATTCACATAATAGACGAGCAAAGTTGCAGGCACCTTTCCACAATATTACAAATCTGTAAGGTTTTTAGTGCCCGGCGGCGCCTTTAATGAGCCTGTCGGTATTAGTGAATAACCCTGCTTATTCTCACGGGCCGGGAATTTTAAGATGCTTTTGATTTTTGAGTGAACAATAATCCGCCCCATTCACGGGTTTAAATTTAGTGAGTAGGGTTGCTAGAGGCAGGAAGTAAGTAAGTGAGAGAGAGAACAGCGGTAATTCAATCTATTTCATAACCTGGGAAAATCTCCTTTTGCCTTTCTCCTTGTAAATAGTTCTATAAGAGGCAGGGACTTCCCCCGCGATACCGCCTGTGCGATGATGCAAAGTACGGAAGAAGCCCCTGCATGACATTTGCTGTAAATCGTATTTTATTCAGACGTGAAAAATGAACTCTCTGTTATCGTCTGGTTCCCGCTCACCTCTATAGCGAGTATCTCAAGCTTATACTCAGTGCCCGGAACAATAAATTCTGGCGGAATAGTAACAGAAGCGGCATCGGCAGGGAGCTTTATATCGAACCTCTCTAGGGGATCGGAGTCTTCATTATCCACAATAACCTGGTAACCGATAATTTCGACTTCTTTCGATTCGTCGCACTCGCCCTCGTCCGAAGTCGTGTCAAGACCGTTTGTTACGGGTTCCCAAACTATTACAACGGGCAGCGTGGGGTCGAGCGTGTCTTCTTCTACCGGCATGGTAATTACAGGTCCGCACGGCAGATCGTGAGTAAGTGTCGCTGTGCCGTCAAGCTCCGTGCCGTCAATCGTCATGCCTTCGAACTCGTATTCCCCTTCGGGCAGGAGTTCCAGAATCTCAGGCAGTGATAGCTCTTCCTCGAAGTTTGGCTCGTTGCTCTCCATGAATAGCTCGGTGCTTCCAAGCCTCCTAAGCTTACCGAGATTGTCGACCGCATAGACCAGGCGTCCGTCCGGGCCCTCGACCCTGACTCTCTTCCAGGGCTCCCCGTCCAGGAATATCTGAAGCCCCGCGTCTCCATCGGTTCCGTTTACCTCAATTCGTATCTCGGTGGCGGAGAAAGGGATCTCGTCTCCGTCATTGTCATCGGCTCTTTTATCACGGTCAGGACGTGAGTCGGCGGGGAGGGACAAAATAAGTAATACCGTAAGAATAACGAACAAACATCCGGCAATTTTCCCATTACTGACACTACCCCCGTAAAGCGTCTTTGGTAGAATATTTCTAAACATGGAACACCTCCTGAATCTGGTTTTAAACAGATGTTATCAGGAGAGTATTGCGGGGAGGTTTCTTGAACATTACATCTTGGAAATGATTCCGGATTATAGATAGGGAATGAAGCGGAAGCCCGGTTTGTAAGGGTTTATATAGGAAGATAAACCGAAAAGATGGAACCCGCTCCGGGCTTGCTCTCAACCCTGACATGGCCTTTATGAGCCCCTATGATGGCCTTTACAAGGCTCAAACCGAGCCCGAGCCCCCTTTGGGAGCGACTCTTGTCGCCCCTGTATAGACGTTCCCAGATATTATCAAGCTCTTCCTCGGATATTCCGAGTCCGGTATCTTTCACAGTAATCTCCACCCCTTTCTCCCTCCGGCTCGCTTCAATTTCTATTCTCCCTCCAGCGGGCGTGTACTTGATCGCGTTATCGAGCAGGTTGGCCAGTACCTGGCGCAGCCGGTTGCGGTCTGCGTTCAGATAAAGCTCTTCCGGAAAGCCTTTATGGATGGAAATACCCTTTTCCTCTGCGACATAACCGTACAGGTCGACCACGTCGTCTATAATCGGAGCGACATTTATCTTTTCCATTTCGAGCTTCATGGCTCCGGTCTCCGCTTCCGATACGTCCATGAGCGTATTCAGCATTATGAGAATCCGTTCCGATTCCTCTATGCAGTCGATCAAAGCCTCGCGCAGGGCCTCTTCGTTATCCCGGGACTGGAGCGCAACTTCAGCGGTGCCTCTGAGCCTTGTCATAGGCGTCCTGAGGTCATGAGCGACGTTATCCAGCACGTTTCTCATTCCTTTCATAAGCGCCTCGATTTTATCCAGCATTGTGTTGAACAGCGAGATAAGCTCATCGTTCAATTTATCTCCCTGTCTGACCGGAACCCTCAAATCTATCCTGGCGCTTGTTACTATCGAATCGAGCGTATTTATGAGCTGCCGTACGGGATTAAGCGCCCGGTCCGCAATGAACAGTCCGCTTAGGTATGCAATCAGTATTATGGGGATGACAGCGTACAGATATACGTTCCGAATCCTGCTCAGCAACTCCTCACGCCCGGAGATGTGTTGGCCAATTCGGAGGATGTAACCGTCCGGGAATGTCAAAGATGTTATTTCATATTCTTCGTCGCCTTGACTGAAAGACAGCCATTCTCCCTCCTCTGCATCGCCCGTTTGAGTAAGCGCCCCGGCGTCGAAATCTTCCCGGTCCTTTGGAGTTCGTAACATAACCGTATTTTCCCGGCCTTCGGAGAGTTGAAAAATAAAGGGGTCTTCCTCATCCTCGAAGATCTCGGTACGAAGGGCTTCGATCCCTTCTTCCCGGTAGATTTCCGCAAGGTCATACAGGTCTTCCGTGATTTCCAGTCTGCTCTGCTCGTAAATGTAAGCCGAGATAACTGTGTATATGTAAATGTTTATAGCGAGCGAGCTGAGAACGAATAATAGTGTGTACCACGTTATGAGCCTGAAGCTGCTCGATTTAAGCAGCAGCCTAGGATTCCTTAAGAACATAGCCGACTCCCCTTATAGTGTGAATCATTTTATTCTCAAAATCCCTGTCTACTTTGTTTCTCAGCCTGCAGACCAGCACATCGATCACGTTTGTCTGCGGGTCAAAGCTGTAATCATACACATGCTCCAGGATAAGGGTCTTTGAAAGCACCCTCCCGGCGTTACGCATCAGGTATTCGAGTAAAGCGAATTCACGCGGCTGGAGTGAAATCATCGTGTCTTCCCTTTTAACCTCGCGTTTAAGGATGTTCATAGAGAGGCTCCCAAAGGTGAGGCTTGTGGCCTCGGTGGCTCCGCTCGATCTGCGGATAAGAGCATGTATGCGGGCGAGAAGCTCCGAGAACGCGAAGGGTTTGGTAAGGTAATCGTCCCCACCGGTCTGAAGCCCCTTAACCCTGTCGTCAACGCTGCGCCTGGCGCTCAGAATCAGCACGGGGGTATTTATCTTGCTCTGCCGGAGCTCTTCTATAAGGCTCAAGCCGTCCAGTTTCGGGAGCATTATATCGATAACCGCCGCGTCATACTCCTCGTGGAGAGCCAGATAAACGCCTTCCTCACCGTTCTGGGCATGGTCAACCGAGAACCCCGCCTCTTTAAGCCCCTTCAGGATAAAGGAGGCGATCTTTTTATCGTCTTCTACAACCAGTACTCTCATTACTAATCCCCGTTTAAATTGTAGTCTATGTGTCTGTCCATATTAAATAATAAACCAAATCCTTTTTGGCCGTCCAGCGCTAAAACTGATACTCTACTATAACCTTAGTCAAAAAGGCGTTTTCGGAATCCGACGGAAAGGCATTTCCGGGTATGAAGTAGCCGAGTGAAAGGGCTAGCGCGAATTTTTCCTCGAATCCTTCATATCCGACGATGAAATCGATCTCGCTCCCGAGGCTTTTGTTCCTGCCCTCCGGGTCGGCGTCTATTTCCGCGTCCCGGAGACTGTCCGAGGCCTTCGTCTGAAGGTAGTAATGATAGATCAGGTCGAGTGAGCTTTCCTCGGTCGGATTCACGCCCGCTCCCGCGGTGAATATCGACATGTTGCTAAGCTCCGGGTCGAGCAGCTCCCCGTAATATATAAAGTCCACAGCCCCGTTGAAGTCACTCTCATTTGCCTGAAGCCCTGTCTGCCTGAATTTCTCTTGGCCGAACGCATACCCGAGCGTTACGGACGGTTCGTAATCGACATCGAAAACATAGGTGGAGCCGATATCGAAACCAACCCCGTTTATATCCTTTGTCCCGTTTTTTCCGATCACATAGGCGAGTTCGAGCCAGTAGTCGAAGTCGGGAGCCAGTTCGCCGTCAGAATGGATACCGAAGAAGATGGGACTGTCGCCGTTTTCCTTAGTGTTGTCGCGAAAAATAAAATAAGCCGCGACGTTTGACTCCTCGGAAATAGCGTACGTCCCGTGAGCGATGTAGTTGTTTATCTTGTCCCCCGCGTCCTTGTTCAATAAGTCTCTATTCACAAGACCACCCGTGCTAACGGAGAACTCCGCTAAGAAACTCGAGAATTGGAGGAATGTCCTCACGCCGTCAAGCTCCGCGTCATACAGCCACTGCCGCTCATCCTCGAACCGCTGGCGGCCGAGCTGAAACGCGAGCCTCTCTTCCCATAGGTCCTTAAACAGCAGATAAGCCTGCTCGAATTCCAGTATGGCCTGGTCTTTTTTCGTATCACCGTCCTCGAATTCAAATTCCCCGGCAAACTTAAGCGCGGCAAATGCCTCGAAATACCTGCTCGGATTGAAAAGAAAGGCGAACACTATTTCGGGCTCAAGCGTGCTGAGGTCTTCGTCATTCTCAGTGTCGAGGTCGAGGTTCCTCTGGTATTTATATTCGACCTCGATCTGTGCCCCGAAACTGAGATACGGGGCCAGCTTTATCGTGGTCTCGGGGGGGTCGTCGGGATCGAATGCCTGACCGTTTGATTCCGTGACGCTCAGGAACAATGAGAAAAGGACAGTAAACAGCGAAAATAGTTTTCCGTTTGTCGTGAGCATTGTATGTGCACTATATTGACAAGAATTCAGTACAATCCGGATTTGATACATACGCCTCCGAATACTAGAACTGGCTCAAATGTCCGGGGCTTGCATCGTAGGTTAGCCTGAATATCTAGATGCCATACCCGGCGCTACTTTTTATAATGATTCTACTACATTAGGGGAGTACAATCTATCTCTTTGGAGCGTGCAGGCCGAACATTACAAAATTGTAATATTCCGGCAATGTACGTGTAATGGGGGCTTAATCCATCCGTGCATCTATTAACCTCGGTTAATATTTAGATTATAGAATTACTCTCGTATAATATATAGCAATGGTTAAAAAGTCGGCCAGGCCCGGGGGGAAAACAGCTAAGACGGACAAGGAAAAGCCGCTTCGTAACGATGTGCGCTTCCTCGGGAACATATTGGGCAGGGTGCTCATAGAGCAGGAAGGAAAGGGCATGTTCGATATAGAGGAGAAGATAAGGGCTCTCACGAAGGAAATGAGGTCCGATTACAAAAAGAGTCAGAAAGACGAGCTTGTATCTACGATCAAGAGCCTTTCCGATGACGACCTTTATAAAGTCACCCGCGCCTTCACGATATATTTCAAGCTCGTGAACATAGCCGAGCAGATACACCGTATAAGGAGAAGACGCGAGTACAAGTACATATCCGATGTAATGGATTCAAGCGAAGGATCGATCGAAAACCTGTTCCAGGTTCTCGGACAAAAAGAAGTGCCTTACGAGGAGTTCTCTAATCTCCTGAGCAGGATGTCAATAGAGCTCGTGCTTACTGCGCACCCTACGGAGGTCAACCGGCACCTCGTGCTGGAAAAGTTCAGGCGCATCTCCACCCTGCTTGCGCAGCATGAGAATCCTGTCTTGAGTACGGATGATAGAGAGTACATAGAGGAAGAGATACACACCGAGGTTGTGGGTCTCTGGCAGACGGAAGAGGTGCCCCCGTATAAAATAACCCCGCTAGATGAAGCCAGAAACATACATTATTACTTCAGGGAAGTGATTTTTGAAGCTCTGATAAGCATCTACATCCGGCTTGAAAAGGAAATAAAGGAGCACTACGGCGTACGCGATGTAAAAATACCTCCCTTCCTCAGGTTCGGTTCCTGGGTGGGAGGGGACAGGGACGGAAATCCCTTCATCACTCACGATATAACGAGGGAAGTGCTGGATATGCAGAAGACACTCGTTCTGGAAAAGCATATAGAGAAAATCGAGCGGCTCAAAAGGCAGCTCAGCTCGTCTCTGAAAATAGTCCCCGTGAGCGCCGGTCTTGAGGAGATGGTTACAAGGGATAAAAAGCTGCTTGCCGACAAAAATGGGATTCAGAATCCAAATGAGTATTACAGAATAATGCTTGAATACATGCATGAAAAGCTTCTCAATACGATGAGTGGAGCAGGCAGCGGTAAAGAGTTCTCGGGTTACCGGGACAAGGAGGAGCTTTTAAAAGAACTGCGCATTCTGGACACGAGCCTTCGCCGGAATAAAGGGCATCACCTTGCCGACTCCACACTGAAGCGGCTCATAAGGCAGGTCGAGATTTTCGGTTTCCATATGGCGAGTCTCGATATTAGACAGAACAGCGAAGTACACGCGGACGCGCTAACTGAAATCACTGAACGATTGGGCATCTCGTCTTACGGGACAATGAGCGACGAAGAGAAGTTCAATTGGCTCCGTGTGGAGATAGGCAATCCCCGGCCGCTGGTTCCCGAATGGCTTCAATTGTCGAATGAGGCGAGGGAAGTTCTCGCGACCTTCGAGACCATAAGAAAGTGCAGAGCGGAGATAAGCTCTGAGTGTATAGACACCTATATCATAAGCATGACGCGGAGCGCGGCGAACGTGCTCGAAGCGCTCCTCTTCGCAAAGGAGGCGGGTCTTTATATCTCCGATAAGGGAAAGATTACGAGTGACATGGATATTGTCCCTCTCTTCGAGACGATAGATGATTTCAAGAACGCGCCGCGGATAATGAGGGAGCTCTTTTCAAATCCTCTATTCAGGGGGCATATAAGGGCCAGGGGCAACGTGTCCGAGATAATGATCGGATATTCCGACAGCGGCAAGGACGGCGGAATATTATCCGCCGGTTGGGAAATACACAAGGCCCAGAGGGCGCTTAAAGAGGTCTCCGATGAGTTCGGCGTGCGAAACATTTTCTTTCACGGAAGAGGCGGCACCGTGAGCAGGGGAGGGGGTCCCACGAATCAGGCGATACTCGCGAGGCCCGCGGGCACGGTTGACGGGGCCATCAAGATAACCGAGCAGGGCGAGGTTATATACGGTAACTACTCTCTTCCGGATATAGCCGAGGACAACCTTGAGCTTGTGCTTTCGTCCGTCGTGCTGACGAGTCTGAACAGCGAGGAAGTAAAACCCGAATGGGAAGAAGTCATGGACGTGGTGGCTCAAGAGGCGAGGTCTTTATGGAGGGAGCTCGTCTACGAAGACCCTGCTTTTTACCGATATTTTGCGCAATCGACTCCTATTTCGGTTATTCAGCAGATGGGTATAGGATCGCGCCCCGCCAGAAGAAAGCGCTCCAGGCGTATTGAGGATCTGAGGGCCATACCCTGGGTATTTAGCTGGACCCAGAACAGACATCTCATTACCGGTTACTACTCGGTCGGCTCCGCTCTGGACAAATTTATACAAAAGAGCCCCCGAAGAAATATCCGAATACTGAGAGAAATGTACGGGGGCTGGAGATTCTTCAAGTCCCATATCGATAACGTACAAATGACGCTCAGCAGGGCGGATATGTGGATCGCGCTTGAATACTCATTTTTAGTAAGTCCGAGGGATGAAGGAAAGAGAATATTCTCCAAAATCAAACGGGAATACGAACGTACGGAGGAGGTTATTCTGAGCATCACGCGCCAGAAACGCATACTGGACAATAACCCGTTCCTTCAAAAGTCTATAGAGCTTCGTAACCCCTACATCGATTCGCTTAGCTATATACAGGTAGGTCTTTTGAGGAGGCTACTCAATAGGGATTACGGCCCGGAGGAGAAAACCGTTCTTACAGACAACATTAAGCTCAGCATAAACGGCATCTCGGCGGGTATAAAGAACACGGGATAGTTTAAGAAGCTCAAGCCCCGGCATTATGTATCAGGTGCCAGGCCGTCTGCACGGAGCGGCGATGCCAGGTTCAGCCGTAGCTGCCCGTTGACTCTTTCTTTTTCGAGGATTTCATTTCGTACATGTTGCTATCAGCCTGGTGTACAAGCTCCTCTGCGGAGCATTTATTCTTCGGATTATACTCGGCGAGTCCGTAACTGAAGTTAACCTTGTAGGGTTTATTAGAGCTCTCGTTTTTTTCGTCTATTCGGCGGATTATCCTTTCGATTACCGCTTTTGCGTCGTCAATTGAAGTATCGGGCAGTATGATCAATATTTCATCTCCTCCCATCCTGCATACTTCATCATTTGTCCTCAAAACGCTTTTTATTGCCCTGACCGCGGTTTTGATGACCCTGTCGCCCTCCTTGTGACCGAAGTTATCGTTGACCTGTTTAAGGTTATCAAGGTCTATATAGCAAACGGTCAGGCTCGTATGATGCTTTCTGCAATATTTTAGGCGGCTGTTTATAAAATCAAGTCCGGCTTTTCTGTTCAGAATTCCGGTCATCGAATCTGTCACAGCCAGTCTCCTGGATTCAAGCTCCGCCTCTTTACGTCTTGTGATATTTGTATGCGAGACGACCGCACCAGATATAACGCCGTCTGTCTTGAGAGCCGTTACCGAAAGAAGAAACCATTCCCTTTTCTTCTTGAGCTCACGGGAATACTCGGTAGAGAACTTGTCCCTGCTTCCGTTTAGCACCGACTTGATGTTCTTTAAAATACTCGCGAATCTTTTGTCTTTGAGGGAATACTCCCTGCAAACGTTAAAATAATCGGCCCCTGCAGGCGCCCTGTCGATTATCTGCCCCTTGTTTTTTTCTGCGAACTTCTTCCAGGCTTTGTTGACCGTCGTAATTGTCCAGTCAGGATCGATTATGGCTATCTGTTCCGAAAGCGAGTCAAGCACCGCGTCGGCAAGCTCTAAAGCGTCTATTTTATCCTCAGATTGATGTTTATCTACCTTTTTAAGCATGATGCCTATCGAGTAATGTATATTAATTAAATATATAGTATCTTTGTAAGTATTGAGCCAAAATTATTGATAATCATAGTGCTTATATGCTTGATATGTCGACAAATAGTATAATTATACTGCTTTTTATGGTGCGGGGGGTTACTGAGGTGAAATTTAAAGAAAACAGCACCTTAATATTCTCTTTAAGTTGCTGTAAAGATTCATAATTATTAATATATGCTGTAAGATGAGAACTTGGAAAATTATTCGCAAACGCGGTTAATTTTGATTTTCCGCCTCGCCTGTCATGGGTACGAATTTTACAGGGGTGATTTTTTCCTCCTCTATCCCGTCCCCTTTTTTTGTTGCCAGTATAAGCTCCTGAAATTCATCGCCTACAGGGATAACCATTTTGGCGCCTTCCTTGAGCTGCCGTATCAGCGGTGAAGGGATTTCATGGGGCGCAGCGGTAACAATAATGGCGTCGTAGGGCGCGTGCTGCTCCCAACCCAGGTATCCATCACCGACTTTGAAATGGATTTCCGTGTATCCGGCTTCCCGGAGAACGCATCTCGAATGGAGCGCGAGCGGCTCGACTATTTCTATCGTATATACATCGCATCCCATCTCGGCCAGCACTGCGGCCTGGTAGCCCGAGCCCGTCCCTACTTCAAGCACCCTGTCCCCTTTCCCTACATTCAGCAGCTCCGTCATAAGGGCTACTATATAGGGCTGTGAGATTGTCTGCCCCATCCCTATCGGAAGGGCAATATCGCTGTAAGAAAGATGTCTCATATGCTGCGGCACGAATTTATGCCTCGGCACCCTCCGCATGGCCTCTATGGTCCCGGAGTCGGTTATTCCTCGTCCGCATATCTGGGTTTTAACCATTTCCCGGCGTTTGGCCTCATAAAGGGGTTCCTCATCCGGGGTTGCTTCAATAGCGGTCATAGCGACAAGGGTCATTAATAACGAACTTAAGATTAAGATTTCCACTTTATACACCTGTCCCTGATAATTCATCCTGCGGGATTTAAATTCTATATTTTTTAAGATTGCAAATTTGATGCCATGTGATATTTTCTGCCGGGGGGATGAATACGGGAGGAATGAAAAGACTTAAATAAGCATTTATAGCCGTAAGGTTCGGCTCTAAGTTTCTTTTATTATTGTGTTTATAATGATAATTTATGTGAGCGGTTATCGGCTGGCTTTTTATTTGCTGTTTATCGTAATTTGGATATGTGTCTATTTTATGAACTCGCCGTGTCGTTTTATCTGACACACAGCATGTAATTCAACGGGAAAACTATATCTACACTGGTTAGTCCGCTTATGGTTGTATTCATTTTCAGAATATGGCTGGGATATACTTGTAGGAGCGATCACGGGTGAGCCGCGCGGGGTTATCCGGTGAAAATCGTGGAGAGAAAAGGGTGGGCCATCCCGATACCGTAAGTGACCTGGTCTCCGAAGAGGTCTCACACGCGCTCTGTAAGTTTTTATATCAACTTAAGAGAGAGATAATTCCGATCGGACACTGTTAAGCGTCTTAATGCACTCATTCCGGGTAAATCACTTGGGGAAGAATTATATATAGCCTGAAGGTTTCCAGGTTTAAATTTAAGAACCGCCCTGTTTAGTGGGCGAATCACTCTTTTCCGAAAATGCTCCTAGACTGTTAAGCGCTTTCAGCACTTGGTCCAGCAAATCCGAATTGTTGCCGGGCATATTTTCCTCGGTGGCTACCTGAAGCTCCCGCGCGTGGTATTCCCATCTCCTGAGAATCTCGATCTTCTGCTTGCGTGTCAGGTCCTCCGCATTCAGCAGGTCTGAAGGTTTATCGAAGACACTCCCCGGGTCCAGCATCGCTTTATCTACGTCTGTCATAATAATAAATTTAGTATAATCAGTGCAGTTCGGATTACAACATCTCCTTTCTGTCGATAGTTATTATTCTCGTACTCATGCGCACCGTTCTGATATTGTTCGCTTATTAACAGTAGGAATAGAGAATTATCCAACAATTCAAGCTTTCAAACTCCTCAAATCTCTTTTTCAGATTATTCTAACCTATTGTACTGCTTGAATATTTATTAATATAGAATTTATGGTACAAGTTTTGCTTTCTAACAATATTGACGAATAGTAACCAGGAGGCATAAATGGATCTTATAAGAATTCTAGTAGCTATCTTGCTCCCACCGCTTGGAGTTTTCCTGCAGGTAGGCATCGGGAAGGATTTTTGGATCAACATATTATTGACCTTATTGGGATATATACCAGGGATCGTACACGCGGTATGGGTTATAGCGAGAAAATCTTCCAGTAATCCGGCAAGTACATGAGTGCATCTACGATAAAGAGTGATAATTATCTGGATAAAATAGCTGGTTTTATAAAATACAACCCCGATGATCGATTAGACGTTAGCTCCGTAAAAGAAGATCGGCTGCAAAGGGTCCGCGCTCTTAGTTATTTTCTCGATAATTCGATAAAGCTACCTGTTGTAGATTACCGTATAGGTTTTGATTCCATTATCGGATTCATTCCAGTTATCGGCGACGCCATCAGTGCCGGGTTATCAATTTATATCATATACCAGGCTCACCAACTCAAGATTTCCAAGAGAGCCAGGGCAAAGATGATATACAATGTAGCGCTCGAAACCGTGATCGGCTCTATCCCTGTTCTCGGAGACGTATTCGACGCCGCCTGGAAAGCGAATGCCAGGAATTGCCGTATTTTAGAAAAACATTTAAAGAAGTACGATAAATAACTAATACGTCTTATTTGACTTAGGGAAATAATACAAATACAACGCGTATTGATTTTTTTCATAGACTGTGAATTCACGGCCGTAATAAGCAGACCTTTTAATTCATACTCATTATTCGCGGAATAGTTGTTTTAGGAGCTTGAAAGAACGATTTCAATTAAGATTCCGATCTATGCCGGGCTTGGGTATGAGCCTCAGGCTGAGGAGAAAATAGAGAAGGCCGAATAACTTCCGGGTGCGCTTTGCACTGAACACCAACGAATACGTATTTTCTTGAATCCAATATCCATTCTTTAAAAAAATATAATTATAGAGAGGTCTGTCATGTTTGAAGCAATCTATCAATTTATAAGTGATTTGCTGGCGCTGGGGGCCGACCCCAAATCGCTCGGGGTAGTCAATATTATTGTCAGAGCATTAATTGTATACCTTGTAGGACTCTTGTTAGTAAGATTGGGAAAGAACCGGTTTGTAGGTAAAAGTACCGCCTTTGACGCAATTCTGGGGTTTATGCTGGGCACGGTTCTAACGAGCGCTATAATAGGAACCGGTCCATTTTTCATAGTTTTAGGTGCGGCAGCAATACTTGTGATTATTCACTGGGTTTTCGCTGCCATAACTTTCTACTCAAGCAGAATGGATACTATAGTCAAGGGTCAGCCCGGTAAAATAATAGAGGACGGGGAAATCATTTGGGATAGCATGAATGACAATAAGCTAACAAAAGAGGATCTGATTGAGGCGTTACGCAGAAACGCAAGCTTCGATGACGTTTCCAGGGTTAAAGAATCTTATTTCGAGCGTAATGGTGATGTAAGCGTAATACCAAAGGACGATGTGCCTCGAATATTGGATGTTAAAGTGGAAGACGGTGTGCAGACAATACAGATTAAACTGACCAATTGATATCACCGAGGAAAGAATTCATAAAGCCGATCACAACTCCCTGACGGGTAAAGCAATCACGTTATGAATTCTCCAATCTAGAGAAGCGGCAAGTTCTGAGGCTTCTTTTAATTTGTCAATTATTCCTGTCTCATTGTCCGGGATTATAAATATTTCACCGGTAAATACATGACCTTCTTCTCTCAATCTCACATCGACGTCCAAAACCCAGCTTAATTTGATTAGCTCATTTTTTATGAGTTCGTCTATGTCTTCCGGATCACCGCTCTCGACAGTAGTAGGTCTTCTATCCATCAGATCTGCAATTACTCTTTTCATATTTGTAACTCCGTCCTTAAGGATATCAAGTGAGATTACACCCGCCGCTACACTATCGGCCCACCACCATCCAATTCCTATGCCCAATATACCGAAAACAGCGGCCAATGCCGTTATCCAATCGGCTTTGTTCATTGAAGCATCGGTGTAAAGCGTTTTTTCGTGGAGTTCTTTAGCTAAAGGCAGCTTCATCCTTCCGAGAATAAGTGGAGGAATAGCGCTGTAGATAAGCGCGGCTATCATTATCCATCCCATCCAGATATGCAAACCGAAAATCTTTACCAACCCAATAGTGGGGTGAATTCTTTCAGTTAGATTTTTAACAGCTTCATAGAGTAGATAAATGCCAAAAAACAGCAGAGCTGTAGCGGCACACAAAAAGGCTATTTGCACGGCTCTTTTATAACCATATGGGAAATTCTCGTCGGGCGGTTTATTCCTGTACTTCAGTGCTATTAGAAAAGAAATGGGTGGCACAAGGCTCAGCACATCCTCGACCCAGGCCGTTTTCATAGCCTGAGACGATCCCATAGTTATGTACATAATCACCGTAATAGACAGCAGGAAGAATATACTTACCCACTCAAGTTTTTTCGCCCTGTCCAGTTTGTCCTCTTTATCCTTGGGCAGGACGTATTGTTCCCTAATCTTCATTAGTAATTTCCTCACTGAGCCTGTCATCGATGCCAGGGCTGTTTTTGTGCAAAAAACGATCTATTTCTGTCAGCCATGCGTTTTCACCGGGAGGTACGGCCAAAACATGCTCATCAGTGTGTAATAATATATTTGTGGGCTTAAATCCCCTTTTCTTTAACTGCCACCTTGGAGCTGCCACCGGCCCTTTATAAGTAAATGGATTTCTTAAGGGGAGAGGTTTGGCATTTTTATCCTTAAGATAAATAAGTACGTTGCTGCCGTCTTTGAAAGCAACGGTTTTACCTTTAATGGCATTCAAGTGTTCCGTCCCTCGGGGCACACCTACGACGAAATCGTTAGAATAGTAAGGTTTCGTAAGTCCGACCTTCGTTCGCCAGGGGGTAGCCTTGGTCATACCTGCTATTACTAAGTCCAGTTCATAATTCTCCAGCGCTAGTAAATTCTCTTCCAGTAAACCCCATCTCCATATTATTTTGGTGTTCAACTCATCTGCAAGCTGTTGGACCAACTGAACTTCTATACCCGAAGGGCTGCCGTTTACCTTTTTAGTCCAGGGTTCGTTTTCGGATATACCAACGATTAAAGTGCCTCCCCGCACATGGTTAAGAGTATTCTCGGGGTCGCGCGGGTACTCGCAGCTTGTACTGGCAATTAGGAGGAGAATTAAACATATCTTGGAACTTAATATAAATGCTTTTCTAATCATGTTTTGTGAAACTGTGCAATATTCATACCATTTAGGGAAAGTTCATCAATGCTCGGAATTGGCCGGAAATTAGAGGCCAATCCTGGATATTCAAGAGGGGATGTAATAAAAGATTTGCAAAATACTAGACAGGAACTCAGTTTAACTGTTGAATATTGGCCAGGTAAATATTAAAGGTTCCTACACCTCGCAATGCATCGGCTGCATCTGTAATAATAGAAGACCTGTTATGACGAGTGCGGTCCGGCTTTACAACACCGCTTAACTAAAAAACCGGTCCCTCGTTCTCTATAACGTCGGCGACATCAGCCATTTCCCTGCTAAGAAGCCTTACGATATCGTCAAGAGTAATTATGCCTTTGAGCCTCCCGTCCACATCTACTACGGGAAACCTCCTGACCGCGCTTTTTCTAATCTGATCGAGGGCTTCGAGAAGGCCCATATCCTCCCTGAGGGTAAGCACGATATCTTTCGTCATAACGTCATCTACGGGAGTCCTGACCGGGTCGAGACACCTGTTGACTACCCTGAGAGCTATATCCCTGTCCGTCACGATTCCGAATTTATCCTCACCGTCGTTTACAAGAACGCACCCAACGTTATTCTCTTCCATAATTCTGGTTACTTCACTCACCGTAGTTCCGGGCTTGACCGTTACTACCTCTGTCCGGCACATGTGTCCGATACTCATGCAAATACCTCCCCAAATATATTTGTATCAACTATTCTTATATTTTATAAATTGCAAGATGGATGCCATATGGAAGCACTTCTGTAAGGTACTGATTTATATAGGAAATAATATTTACGTGCCGGAAAAGTTGAAAAACATATGTCAGATAGTAGTACAAAGCACAACTTTAAGAATTTATCATACAGCGCTATTTTGAAAAAAAGAAGCCGGGCCGGTCAATTTAAGCTGGAATAATTAACAGCGTGAGCGAGTAGCTTATCACTACACTCACGACACCTAACGCTACTCCCTTTATAATTTCTTTCGTATCTACTTTCAGATAGATCAGCGAAAGTATCATAAAAACCCATACTAAAATCGAAAAAATCGTAAATGACAATGCCTCGTAGAAAATCGATGTGAAAACAACCAGAATAAGACCTCTGGCGATGTGCAGGTTTGAGTTTTTGACGAACTTTGACATCAGGAACATAACCGGTAGCGCAATCACTACCTGATAGAGAAAGGTGTGATAATTTCCAATTGTGGCCCTGACTAAGACCAGAAGATAAAAGGGTAAGCCTCCAAGCGCAAACAGGTCCCTGGCTACCTCTTCCTTCATGTTTTTAGATAGGCTTAACGAATCCGATATGTTCATTTCTAATCTGCCCTCCCTGTCGAATAAATTTAATTCAAATTATTAAGCGTCCTTTAACATCATAGTTTAAGTTGTGTCGTTAACGATAATTCGTTTTTATTCTGTCCGCTATATATCCATAATTCCAGCTCCGCCCTAATCTTGATGGCTCCGGTTGAATTTTATTTCCCATAATTCTATTATAGGTAAATAAAGATGGATCGTTTAAAAATATTCAACTAGACTCTGATTAATTTTAGAGGGGTCGGGAGGATACTCTTATGATGGTAGCCAGATGGCAGATACAGGCGAAATTCGGACACAAGCAAGCCGCTCTGGATTCCATGAAGAGATGGATAGAGGAAATCGGGTCTCAAATAGGCTGGACTCCGGACAGGGTCAGGATTCTTACGGGTTCCGTAGGAGCGCTGGAATCCGTTATCGAGACGGAGGTACAGATCAAGGACTTGAAAGAGCTC